>CAKARD010000026.1 GCA_916720425.1 uncultured Kingella sp.
CGTATTGATACAGTTGTATTGTCCACTCAACATGATCCTAGCATTAGTCATGAAGATTTGTGTGGAGCGGTCAAAGAACATATTATCAAGCCAGTTTTGCCACCAGAAATGCTCACTGAGCAAACCAAATATTTAATTAATCCAACTGGTCGCTTTGTTATTGGTGGGCCACAAGGTGATTGTGGTTTAACAGGACGTAAAATTATTGTGGATACTTATGGTGGTGCTGCGCCACATGGTGGCGGTGCGTTTTCGGGTAAAGATCCAAGCAAAGTAGACCGTTCAGCGGCCTATGCATGTCGTTATGTCGCTAAAAATATTGTTGCAGCAGGATTGGCGACACAATGTCAAATTCAAGTATCTTATGCCATTGGTATTGCTGAACCCACTTCTATTTCCATTGATACTTTTGGCACGGGAAAACTCAATGAATCTGAATTAATTAAATTGGTGCGTGAGCATTTTGATTTGCGACCTAAAGGTATCATTCAAATGTTGGATTTAATGCGCCCTATTTATAGTAAATCTGCAGCTTATGGACATTTTGGGCGTGAAGAACCTGAATTTACATGGGAAAAAATTGATCGCGCGGCCACGTTGAAAAAAGCTGCGGGAGTCTAGATATTTGTAATAAGCAAAAGCCGCCTATATTTAGATCTAGACGGCTTTTGTATATTAATAGCATTATTGATTGTTGTTTTGATCCATATCTTTTATTGCCTGCATAAACATCATCAATTTTTGGGCAGATTTTATTCCCACATCTTCTTCTACGCCACTGGATACATCTATGGCCATTGCGCCTGTTTGCCTAATAGCTTGGGCAACATTTTCTGTATTTAATCCTCCAGACAATATCCAATGACCATTGAGTGTTTGTGGCAACATGCGCCAGTCAAAAGTGTGCCCAGTTCCCCCATATGCGCCTGATACAAATGCATCAAACAACACCGCGCGCGCATTTGTGTAATGTTTCATGGCATGTTCTATATCTGTTTGATTCTTTACGCGTATTGCTTTGAGATAAGGCCGATGAAATTGTTGACAAAATTCGGACGATTCATCGCCATGAAATTGCAGTATGTCTATAGGAACCTGACGAAGAATATCATGAATACGTTCAGCTGTTTCATTAACAAACAATGCCACGACACTCACAAAGGGCGGCAAGATTTTCACAATGTTTTGTGCTTGATGAATCGTTACACAGCGTTTGCTGCCTGAAAAAAAGACCAAACCAATTGCATCTGCACCATATTTTACTGCCAGTTGTGCATCTTTGGCGCGTGTAATGCCACAAATTTTTGTCTGAATTTTCATTAATTTTACTTTCTAGATCACGGTATAATCGTGATCTATTTTATAACAATAAATATTGAATATGAACCTGACCACTTTAATTTTACTCTCGCTAAGTATGTCGGCAGATGCATTTGCTGTATCAGTTGCTAAAGGTGCAAGCGACAAACATATGCGGTGGCTAAAAATGATTAAAACTGCTGCAATTTTTGGTATTGTAGAATCAATAACACCTTTAATCGGTTGGTTGGCTGGTACGGTTGCTGCCCCCTATATTGAAGCATTGGATCATTGGATTTCGTTTATATTATTGGTGGGATTGGGTATTAAAATGATTTACGAAGCAATCAATGATAATGATGAAGAGGAAAATGCCAATGCGAAATCCAGCAGTTTAAGTCTGTTGATATTAACCGCCATTGCAACCAGCATAGATTCTATGATTGTGGGGGTAAGCTTGGCATTTTTGAACGTAAATATTATATTAACCGCATTATGCATTGGATTTTCTACCATGATTATGTCTGCGATAGGTTTAAAAATTGGAGGTATTTTGGGGACACGCATTGGAAAACGCGCAGAAATTAGCGGGGGATTAGTCTTGATGGGGATTGGTATATTTATTTTATGCGAACATTTGGGTTTTTTATCTTAAATAGTATTATCCATTATCCCATCTCATTGCATATATGGATTTTTTAACATAGAAAGAGTTATATGATGCACCATAAATTAGGTTTTAAACCCATTCCGACTGCTATTGCTATTATTTTAGCAGTGGGGGTCATGCTGATTCCACCGCCTGCTGAAGTCAGTACTCAAGGTTGGACGTTGTTGGCCATGTTTGTTGGTATAATTGCTGCAATTATTGGTAAAGCCATGCCTATAGGTGCCTTATCTATCATTGCCGTCATGTTAGTAGCCATCAGTGGCGTGACATCAGATAAACCCACTGAAGCCATGAATCATGCTTTATCATCGTATTCTAATCAACTAATTTGGTTGATTGGTATTTCTATTATGATTTCCCGCGGGTTACTGAAAACAGGTTTGGGCGCACGAATTGGTTATCTATTTATTGCCGCATTTGGCAAAAAAACCATTGGCATTGGATACAGCCTAGCCTTATCCGAATTATTGTTGGCACCTGTCACCCCAAGTAATACCGCTCGCGGTGGAGGGATTATTCACCCAATCATGAAAGCCATTGCGTCCAGTTATGATAGCGATCCTGAAACAGGCACCGAAAATAAAATGGGTAAATATTTGGCTTTAGTTAACTATCACTCCAATCCCATCAGTTCTGCTATGTTTATTACGGCAACGGCACCTAATCCGATGGTTGTTAATTTAATTGCTGAAACTTTGGGTAGTGATTTTCGTCTAAGTTGGACATCATGGGCAGTGGCAATGCTGGTTCCTGGTTTAGTTTGTTTTGCCATTATGCCTTTGGTGATTTATTGGCTCAATCCCCCCGAAATTAAAGAAACGCCAAATGCAGTAAAGTTTGCCAAAGATCGCCTACATGAAATGGGTAAAATGTCAACCGATGAAAAAATTATGTTAGCCATTTTTGCGATATTATTGTTGTTATGGGCAGATATTCCAGCCAAAATTTTAGGTGATGCTTACAAGACTAATCCTACTGCCACGGCATTTATTGGTTTGAGTTTATTGTTGTTGAGTAATGTATTAACTTGGGAAGATATTCTCAAGGAAAAAGGCGCATGGGATACGATTATTTGGTTTGGTGCGTTGATTATGATGGCAACTTATTTGAATAAACTTGGCATAATTTCGTGGTTTTCAGGTACATTAGAATCACATATTGCACATATGGGGATTCATGGTATGTTAGCAGGTGGATTACTGATGCTGGCCTATCTTTATGCACATTATATTTTTGCCAGTACCACCGCACACATTACGGCAATGTTTGGAGCATTTTTGGCCGCTGCCGTTTCGTTGGGTTCTCCACCTATGCTTACGGCTTTGATGATGGCAGCCGCATCTAATATTATGATGACATTAACCCATTATGCCACTGGTACATCGCCTGTGATTTTTGGGTCAGGTTATACAACATTAGGTGAGTGGTGGAAAGTGGGTTTTATTATGAGTATTGTAAATATCGTTATTTTTGCCCTAGTAGGTGGTGGATGGTGGAAAATGCTCAATTATTGGTAAACACAGAATGATGTGTCTAAAACCTTTTCAGTGTAAGCACAAATTGGTTATATGAATGAGAATGCTATATACTTTGCCTGTATGGTGGATAATAGGTGAGCTGACTTACAGTGTGATTAAGAGTGTTGAACATGCACTTTTAGTAACAGATAACAGCACATGGTCTCCTGAAATGGCACTAGATTGGGCGCAAGTATGGATTAACGTCATCATGGTGTTAATATTGTATTATGCACTGTTTATGTTATTAAGAATGTATCGTTTGAGTTGTGGTGGTGAGCGAATTACGCCAACAATAGGTCGTGCATTAATTTTGTTAATTGTATTGGTTTTTGCTTTACCATCTGTGTGGTTATGGTTTTGGACGCTCAAACATGCACTCAATGGTAACATGACTTGGGATATGACACAGTGGCGTTATTTTATAACCGCGTGCTGTCAACCCTATTTGGTCTATTTGGTGGGAGTATTATGGTATCAACAATATCGCCTATTTCATATAAAATCAATAAGATAATAAAAAGATCTTTGCGCTTTTTAGCCTATTTTATTGGTATCTTATTGGCTTATATAATCATAGCTTGGTGTATGGGCTATTGGGCGATTAATCGTGATAATTATCCGCCTATTGATACAGAAACAGTTGATGTATATATCATCAGTAATGGCATGCATACTGATATTATGATGCCAATGGAACATGCGCGTTGGCAGTGGCGAAATTGGATTAGCGAGCGTGATACAAATAGCCCTAATCACATTGCACAATATGTTGCCATAGGGTGGGGGGATAAAGGATTTTATTTAAATACCCCTACATGGCATGATTTAACTGTCTATACCGCTGTTCGCGCAATTTTGGGTTTAAATGAGACCGCTTTGCATGTGTCGTTTTATCCTAAACCACCCAATCCCAATCATGCACAAGTTGTGCGATTGATGTTAACTTTGCAACAATATGAAACATTGGCACAGAGCATATCCCGTAGTTTTGTGCAAACTGACGGACACAGTATTCCTATAAAAGGGGCGCATTATGGTTGGTTTGATGTATTTTATGAATCGCATGGACGCTATAGCTTATGGAATACTTGTAATACATGGGTCAATGAGCAACTTAAAACCACTCATGCTCCCGCAGTTCAATGGACAATTTTTGCCCAACCTTTTATGCAATCACTTAAAAGTTATTAGTTTTTAACCCAAAGGAAGTCTCTTATGTCTTTTTTAAAACTTACTGAACAAAATGTCAGCGGCAAAACCGTGCTCATTCGTGCTGATTTAAATGTACCATTTAAAGATGGAAAAATCAGCGACGATACACGTATTCGTGCTTCTTTGCCCTCTATTCAATATTGTTTAGATAATGGCGCGGGTGTCATTGTGATGACGCACTTGGGTCGACCCACCGAGGGTACATTTCGTCCAGAAGATGATGTGACACCCGTGGCAAATCATTTGAGTCAATTATTGGGAAAACCCGTACGTGTGCTTAATGATTGGCGTGATAATCCCCCTAAAGTGCAATCAGGAGAAGTCGCATTATTACAAAATGTACGTATTAATCAAGGCGAAAAGAAGAACGATCCAGAATTGGGTAAAGCTTATGCGGCATTATGCGATATTTTTGTGAATGATGCCTTTGGTACGGCGCATCGTGCGCAGGCTTCGACTGAAGCTGTGGCAACTTTTGCACCTGTATCAGTGGCAGGAATTTTGATGGCTGCTGAATTGGAGGCTTTGAGCAAAGCATTAAAAGATCCTGCACGTCCTATGGTTGCGATTGTTGCAGGCAGCAAAGTTTCCACTAAACTTACTATTTTGGATAGTTTGGCAGATAAAGTAGACCAATTAATTGTGGGTGGAGGCATTGCTAATACTTTTTTGTTGGCACAAGGTAAGCCCATTGGTAAATCGCTTGCCGAAGTAGATTTGGTGGATGAGGCTAAAAAAATCATCATTAAAATGACACAAAAAGGTGGGGTGATTCCTTTGCCTGTAGATGTGGTTGTGGCAAAAGAATTTGCAGAAAATGCCTCGGCAACAATTAAAAATATTGAAGAAGTGGCAGAAGATGACATGATTTTAGATATTGGCCCAAAATCTGCTGAGCAGTTAGCAAAAATTTTGCATAATGCAGGAACTATTGTTTGGAATGGTCCTGTTGGCGTGTTTGAATTTGATTCTTTTGCTCACGGTACCGAAGTGGTTGCACATGCAGTAGCTAATAGCAAAGGCTTCTCTATTGCAGGGGGTGGGGATACTTTGGCAGCGATTGCTAAATTTGGCATTACTGATAAAATAGATTATATTTCTACAGGCGGCGGCGCATTTTTAGAGTTTTTGGAAGGTAAACAACTGCCTGCCATTGTGGTATTAGAAAAATTTGCTGTATAAAGTAATCTTTTTGCTATTTTACAATGATATCCAAGCCCGTTAGACGGGCTTGTTCTTATACTAATTATTCCATTTGCCATCATTTAAAGGTTACAATATTCTTTTTTTGGTAAACATGATATGACTGCATTTATTCGTCCAGATACCCCACAAAATTCCACTTCATCTCACAAAAATGATGATCAACAATGGGCAGAACGTACCTTGCGTGAAGTTTTGCTTACTGCATATAAAGAACAACGCAGCACACGCTTATGGCGCAATATTTGGCGCAGTGTGTTTTTCTTGTGTTTTTTGGCAGTATTTATCTTGAATAAAGGTGATAATGAAAATAATAGAGCCTTGCAAAATATTCATGCGCGTACTCCACATACGGCCATCATTGATATATCAGGTGAAATCAGTCAAGAAAATGATCCCGTAAAAGTATTACGAGAAGGCATGGAAAATGTTTATAAAAATAAATATGCACGTGCCATTATTATTCGTGCTAATAGTCCAGGAGGTTCGCCCGTCTTATCTAATATTGCCTTTGATGAAATTCAACGCATGAAACAAAATCATAGTGAGGTTCCTGTTTATGTGGTGGTAGAAGATATGTGTGCTTCAGGTTGCTACTATTTAGCAGCAGCTGCAGATAAAATTTATGCAGATCCATCTAGTTTAGTCGGCAGTATTGGTGTGATTGGCAGCAGTTTTGATGCCACAGAATTGATGCAAAAACTGGGTATAAAAAGACGCGTACGTATTGCGGGTAAAAATAAAGATATGGGCGATCCATTCAGCTCTGAAACGCCTGAACAAGCTGAAATTTGGCAACAAATGCTAAATCAAATTCATCAAGCTTTTATTGAGGCCGTTAAAAAAGGACGCGGTGCGCGTTTGCAAGAAAACCGATATCCTGATTTATACAGTGGTCGTATTTTTACAGGCATTGAAGGCAAGCAAGCAGGTTTGATTGATGATTTTGGTAACGTGTATAGCGTAGCACGTGATGTTGTAGGTCAGGAAGAATTGGTCGATTATACGCCACAAGATCAGGATATCACCTATTTACTAAATCGTTATTTAGGAGCAAAAGTGGAAGAAACATTCAATGCCGTTAGTCAGCAAATTTGGTAAAAATATGATTCGCATGGCAACACGCCAAGATTTACCCGCAATCATGGCATTAGATCAGAGCAGTAATAGTCATCCATGGAGTGAGGCATGGTGGCTATCTGCATTACTGAATGATTATGTGGCATTGATCCAAAATATAGAACAACAAATTATCGCAGTTATTGTATGGCAAGTATTGTTAGATGAAATAGAATTGCATTTAATTGTGACTAATATTTACCATCGTCGTAAGGGTATGGCGCGAGACTTAATGAATTATTTATTTAGTTTTGCGCAAGAAAAAAAAATACATCGTATTTTGTTAGAAGTACGGGTTGGAAATGATGCGGCACAACAATTGTATTTACAATGTGATTTTATAAAACTTGCTGTGCGTAAAGGCTATTATCGAGATGGAGAAGATGCATTGATTATGGAGAAACTATGTTAGATAGCCGATATATTCATTTGCATGAAGCCTTGGGATTGGGGGTGATGTGGTTAAATCAAAATGCTAAAATCATTGAGTCCACAAAGTCAAAAACGGTAACGACAACTCAACCCTCTCCTGCTCTCCATGCTCCTTATGCATCCAATCAAGCACGTTTAGCAACTTTAGCATTAGTGCGTAATTTTGGGCGTAAAGGTGAGACCAAATCAACTAAAACTGCTTCAAAGACAGGAGAGATTCAGTCTCAATCTATTCCGCCTCAAGTGCCTAGCAGTTTATATCCTGTGCTACATTCTGCACGTTTAATGGTGATGAGTGTATGCGCTTCTATGCCTGATGTGGCAGCGGGGCGTTTGTTTAGTGGTCAAGATGGCATCTTGCTTAATAAGATGATCCAAGCCATAAAATTAACACCCGATGAGGTTTATTACACCACATGGCTAAAAGATTTACCTGATTTTAATCCCTATCCACCAACAGAATGGGTAAAGGCAGCGCAAGAACGTGTCGTGCAAGAGTGGCAACAAACAGGAGCAAAAGCCTTATTATTATTGGGTGATTTTTTTATTCGAGAAGATGTGCAATCTGCCTTAAATGATTTCTGCCCACGTTCTCAACGTTTTATTATTGCCCATCCTTTGCGTATTGTGAGTAATCCACAATTAAAACGGGGTGCATGGGAAATTTTACAATCTATGATGACTAAACTTTGAGTTGAAAATTAAAATAAGTATTATGCGACTTGTCGCAATCAAAATTCCCTCCACAAAGGGGAGGGAAAGATATTAATAAGTCATTTGTAATTTAGCAATACGATTATCTAACGTAGGGTGTGTGGCAAATAAAGAATCTTTGTTATCACTGGCAATGCCCATGGCTGCCATATCTTCAGGTAACTGACTCGGATTACCTTTTAAGCGTTGTAAAGCGGCAATCATTTTAGGTGCGCCTACTAATTTGGCTGCTCCTGCATCAGCGCGATATTCACGTTGGCGACTAAACCACATCACAATAATGCTGGCTAAAAATCCAAAAGCAATTTGTAAAATCATATTGACCAAAAAATACATCCCGCTGTTTTGTTGCTCTTCACCTTCTTTACCTTGTGTGACTAAATTCGCGATAATGCGCGCAAAAAAGACCACAAATGTATTGACTACACCTTGAATTAGCGTCAAAGTAACCATATCACCATTGCCAATATGTGCCATTTCGTGTGCCAATACCGCTTCTACTTCATCGCGTGTCATACTTTGCATTAAACCTGTGGACACCGCTATCAAAGAAGCGTTACGGCTGGCACCAGTCGCAAACGCATTGGGTTCAGGGGAATGATAAATGGCAACCTCAGGAGTTTTTAGATTCCATTGACTGGCTTGATTTTGTACTGTTTGCAACAACCAAGCCTCCGTTTCGTTTTCAGGCGTGGTGATAACTTCAGCTCCTACTGATGCTTTGGCTATAGTCTTGGAAAGTAATAAAGAAATAATAGAACCTGTAAAACCAATGACAGCCGCAGAGGCCAAAATACCTCCTGTGCTGCTTGTACGATTAAGACCCGTAATTTGTAAAATAATACTAATAACCACCAATACTGCAATATTAGTTGCTAAAAAGAGAAATATTCGTTTCATAATGCGAGTGTATTCCTGTGCAAATCGTTATCTGATGTTGAGAGAGATTTTTTGATTGGGGCATTATGCCAAAAAAAGTTTATATAAATGTTGTTTAAACGTAAAACGATGCAAATATGAAAAACACTTGCATCATTACACATCATTACGTATATTTAAGGTTCTTCTCATTTCATTATTGTCATTTTTGGAGCATCAGTATGACCCAAGCAGCAGAACGCATTAAACACGACGCATTACGCAATAAAATTATGACTGCCGAACAAGCTGCCGAATTTGTGCAAAACGGCATGACAGTAGGCATGAGCGGTTTTACTGGTGCAGGCTATCCCAAAGCCGTACCTACCGCAATTGCTGAAAAAGCCAAAACCGAACATGCATTAGGTAAACCATTTAGTATTGGCTTAATAACTGGCGCATCTACAGCACCTGATTGTGATGGCGTATTGGCTGCGGCCAATGCTTTGAATTTTCGCTCCCCTTTTCAATCCGACCCTGTTTTACGTAATAATATCAATGCTGGCAATGTTGCCTATACTGATGTACATTTATCACATATTGAACAACAAGTTCGTTTTGGTTTTTTTGGTCAAATGGATATCGCTGTGATTGAAGTAGTGGGCATTACTGAAGAGGGCAAACTTATCCCATCTATGGGCATCGGTACGAATAATGAATGGCTCAAATCAGCACAAAAAATTATTTTAGAGGTGAATTTTGCCCAAAATTCAAAATTAGAGAATATGCACGATATTTATTTTGATATTGGAACCCCACCCCATCGTCAACCCATTCCTTTAACTCAAGCCAATCAACATATTGGCACCCCTTATTTGGAATGTGATTTAGATAAAATTATTGCCATTGTTTTGACTGATGCAGGTGATCGCAATAGTAAATTCGCAGATCCTGATGAAAATTCTAAACGTATTGCCGCGCAAATTATTGATTTTTTTGATTTTGAAGTTAAGAATGGTCGTTTACCAGCTAACTTATTACCATTGCAATCAGGTGTGGGTAATGTTGCGAACGCCGTATTAGCAAGTTTACAAGATAGTCCCTTTGATAATTTAATTGGTTATACTGAAGTCTTGCAAGATGGGATGCTAGATTTGATTTTAGCAGGTAAAATGAAATCAGCTTCAGCGACGGCATTATCATTTAGTCCTGAAGCCTTGAAACGTTTTAATGATAATATTGATTTTTTGCGTGATAAAATCGTATTGCGTCCACAAGAAATTACCAATCACCCAGAATTAATTCGCCGTTTAGGAGTGATTGGTATGAATGCCATGATTGAAGCAGATATTTACGGCAATGTAAATTCTACCCATATTATGGGTACACGCATGATGAATGGTATTGGTGGTTCGGGTGATTTTACGCGAAATTCATTCTTCTCATTTTTTGTTAGCCCATCAGTAGCCAAAGATGGCGCGATTTCTTGTATTGTTCCTATGGTTTCACATCACGATCACACAGAGCACGATGTGATGTTTGTGGTTACGGAGCAAGGTATGGCAGATTTACGTGGTAAATCACCCCGTCAACGCGCCCAATTAATAATTAACAACTGTGCGCACCCCGATTATCGTGACATGTTGCATGATTATTTTAATCGTGCTGAAAAATCAGGTGGGGGTTTGCATACTCCTCACATCTTGCCCGAAGCACTTTCTTGGCATCAACGCTTTATAGAAACGGGTGATATGCGTATTAAATAATAATTTGAGTTGGATATGCGATTTATTGCTTGCAATCTGTGATAAATCGCGTATAATACCAAAATTCAAATTTTGCGGACGTGGCGAAATTGGTAGACGCACTGGATTTAGGTTCCAGCGCCGCAAGGCGTGAGAGTTCGAGTCTCTCTGTCCGCACCAAATAGTAATTATAGCCGTTTTTAACGGCTTAATTTTTTGTATTGTAATTACGAAATTATGACGCATTGTGTCAACGGTTGGGAGGTGATGTTTTTCATCACAGGTAGTCATCTTACCTCGCTATTATATAGCTAAAATGATGTATTTTTTAATATTTTTAAAATTTTAAGGAAAAAACTATGCCTTCTGTACGTATTAAAGAAAACGAACCTTTTGAAGTTGCTATGCGCCGTTTTAAACGCGCAATTGAAAAAACAGGTCTTTTAACTGAATTGCGCGCCCGTGAAGCTTATGAAAAACCAACAACTGAACGTAAACGCAAAAAAGCTGCTGCAGTGAAACGTTGCCACCTAAAATGTACTAATCTTCTATAAGATTGTAGTAGAATAAAAACACCGTAGCTCAAGTGCTTACGGTGTTTTTTATATAAGGAAAATATTATGACACTAAAAGAAAAACTTATTGAAGATATGAAAAATGCGATGAAAGCTAAAGATGGTTTAACTTTGTCTACTATTCGTTTAATCAATGCAGGAATTAAGCAATTTGAAGTAGATAATCGTCAAAATGTGGATAATGATACGGTTATAACTATTATCAGTAAAATGATTAAACAACGTAAGGATAGTGCGAAAATTTATCACGATGCTAAGCGTGAGGATTTGGCAGAAAAAGAAATGGCAGAAATAGCTGTGTTGAATCGCTATTTGCCTACTATGTTGACAAGTGAAGAAATAGCGCAGTATGTGGCACAAGCTATGGAATCTACTGGTGCTCAAGGTATGAAGGATATGGGTAAAGTGATGGGTTTACTCAAAACGCAGCTGGCTGGTAAGGCGGATATGAGTGAAGTCAATAAAATCTTGAAACAAATGTTGAGTGTGTAACAACAACCCAAATGGCTCGAACCATTTGGGCTATGGTTATGCTTTTTGTGCCAGCATGGTAACAAATTTTAATTGTATGGGATTGCCCATGGCATCGCGTGCATGCATAGAACCAACTTCCTCACGGTAGTCTAATAATTTCCAATCACGATAATAATCTTTTAATTCGTTTTCTTTGAAGGTAAAAGAAAAAGGCATATGACAGGGGAAATCCGCCGTGTCCATAGCAGAAACAATTAAATTATGACCACCTGATAGGGTTTGTTGTTGCATATTGGCAATAATATCAGGTACACGATCGCGTTGTAAAAACATAAATACTACAGTGGCGACCATTAAGTCGTATTTTCCTTGTATTTGTGCCAGATTCATATCATAGACTTGAGTATGCATAGGCAAATTTTCGTTTTTTGCTAATTGTATAACTTGTGATACGCTACTGGGATTGTAGTCGCTAGCCGTAACATCAAAGCCATTGAGTGCAAGATAAAGCGCGTTGCGTCCTTGCCCGCAACCCAAATCTAGTGCAGTGCACGGGGCAAGACCAAATTGTTCTACCATAGCAACCACGGCAGAGTGTGTGGGTGTCATACCATATTTGTCAACAAAATAATGAGAATGGCTCATGATGACTTCCTTTAAGTCAATGATAAATAGAGTTAAGTTAAAAACAGTATGTAATAAAATAACTGCATAATCAAGACAATCAGTGCACCGATCGTAGCAATCGTCCAATTCATATTGTTTTCAGGTGCAACGATGACGGGTACAGATGGAGGAGGTGGTGGCGCAGTGAGTGGTGCAATCATTGGTGCAGACGTAGTTTGCCCATCGCCCAATAGGGTAAAAACCAAACTATCTGTGTGTATGGTAATATTATTTTGTTGTCCATCTGATTTGTTGGTGTCAGCTGCGGGTTGAGTAGAGATGCTGGGCTTAACCGATACTTGTGGTAGTTGATTTTGCACGCTATTGCGATCGAGTAAATTGAAAGAGAATGGCTCTGATTCAGATACATCGGCAAAAACATCAGCAGCTTTGGGAATACGATAATTTAAAGGAGGGCGTTTTTTTTGCAATACTGGCTTAGTTGGTTTAGAGTTTTCAAATAAAGTTTTTGCACTTGAGTCTATCGCGTTATTGGCTTCAGTTTTCTTATGATTTTTTTTAACTAAGCGAAATTCATATTGACATTTTGGGCAAAAAGTAAGACCACTGGTTTGATCCAGTTCTTGTTTGCTAACCGAAAAAACCGTTTTGCAATCGGGACAGTTTAGTTTTACATCACTCATGGGTAGACTCTTTAATTATTTTTGATGCCACTGATACACACCCAACCGTCGTTAAATTGAGGTGTTTTAAGCGTGAACCATTGTGCATAAACTTCACACAACTCTTGGGCTTGCTCAGCAAGAATTCCTGATAATACAATCGTTCCACCTGGGCGTGTACGTGCAGCCAACATAGAACCAAGCATACGCAGTGGATTTGTCAAAATATTAGCCACCACCACATCAAATTGTCCATCAGGTAAATCATCGGGTAAAAAAAATTGGGCATTAACATGATTTTGTTCGGCATTGGCGTGACTGGCAATGATTGCTTGTGGGTCAATATCTACGCCAGTAGCGGAGTGCGCACCCAGTTTGAGCGCGGCAATCGCTAGAATACCAGAACCACAGCCATAATCTAATACCGTTTCGCCACCATGCAAATTACAGTCTAGCCATTGCAAGCATAAATGTGTAGTAGGATGGCTACCTGTACCAAATGCTAAACCGGGATCCAGTCGTAAATTAATGGCATTTTTATCTGGGGTCTCGTGCCAGGTTGGGGTGATCCACAAACGTTTAGAAATTTGGATAGGATCAAATTGTGCTTGGGTTTGTCGCACCCAATCTTGATCTTCTATGACACTGATTTCATAGGTTGGAATTTCAATTTGTGCTTCGTTGGCAGCTTGTGTTAAACAACGAGCAACATCACTGTCTTGCGCAAATAAAGCAACCAAACGACTGTTTTGCCAAAATTGTTGTGGCATATCTGGCTCACCAAAGATAGCTTGCTCGTTATCTGTGCCTGCGTCTGCGTCTTCTACGGTAGTGGAAAGTGCACCATGGTTCATTAATGCTTCGGAAAATATTTCAGCCATAGTTTCAGAAACCAGAAAGGTAGCTTGTTGATAAGACATTATTAAAATTTTCTAATAAAACATAAGGTCGCAAATTTTAACATATTTTAGATAGAATAAAACGTTAGTGTGTATATTGTATTTTTAAAGTGTCGCAAAGTAGCAATAATTTATGCGACTTGATTATAGATACTATGAAAATACTTGCTTTTTATAGGATTAGGCTCTAAAATATCACGTTTTATATTTATATGATTCCATTTCCATTAGGAGAACTATACAATGGCAAATAGCGCACAAGCACGCAAACGCGCCCGTCAATCTTTGAAAAATCGTGCCCATAATG
>CAKARD010000027.1 GCA_916720425.1 uncultured Kingella sp.
ACGCGCACCAGAGTTATCAGCCACATCTAAGATGGTCTGCATTTGAATCATATTTATACCTTAAAAAATCCAACTTAATTTACCGCTTTTAGCTTACCCGATACATCTTGATGAGATATTCAGCTAGGCTAAAACCTTGCGGTTCTAGTAAACCAGTCTTGGCCCCGAAGGGAAGATGCTCTTGATGAGCTAAAAGAGTGCATTATTATACAGCTTCTTTCAAAACCAAGCAATAGCTTATACAACAAAATGTCGTTTTATTTATCAAATCTACGCCCTATTACGCACACTAAGTAATATTAAAAAATTACTAATTTCATGCAAATGCAATAGCGTGCAGGGGCAATATCCCTGCACAGGGTGGCAATAAGACGCATACTTCAATTTATGATTGAGAAGTATATTCTTCTACATCCACATCAATGACCTCATCTGCGATTGTCTTGGGTTGCATGGTTGTTGCAACACGTTGCTCTGCCCAAGCTGCACGACGCGCACGATGATAGCTTAAGCCCGTACCTGCTGGAATCAAGCGACCCACAATCACATTTTCTTTCAAACCGCGTAAGTCATCTTTACGACCCATAATCGCAGCCTCAGTCAAAACACGAGTGGTTTCTTGGAATGATGCTGCAGAAATGAAACTGTCAGTACTCAACGACGCTTTCGTAATACCCAATAATACGTTATCAAAACGAGCAGGTTCTTTGCCTTCGGTGATGGCTTGTTCATTAGCCAGCATGACTTCGGCACGTTCTACTTGCTCACCGGTAATGAATTGCGTATCACCTGGATCTGTAATATTAACGCGGCGCAACATTTGGCGAATAATCACTTCAATATGCTTATCGGAAATTTTTACACCTTGTAGACGATACACTTCTTGCACTTCTTGCACGATATAGCGTGTTAAGGCTTCAATACCTTGCAATCGTAAGATATCGTGCGGATCAACTGCACCATCAACAATGGTCTCACCTTTATTCACCACTTGGCCATCATGTACCAAGATTTGCTTGTCTTTAGAGATGAGTGTTTCATATACTACACCATCTAAATCAGTGATAACTAAGCGTTGTTTACCTTTGGTTTCTTTACCAAAAGATACGACACCTGTTACTTCCGCCAACATACCGGCATCTTTAGGCACGCGCGCTTCAAATAGTTCTGCTACACGTGGCAAACCACCCGTGATATCACGTGTTTTGGTTGTGGCTTGTGGAATACGTGCTAATACATCGCCTTTGCCAATCTCTTGGTCTTCACGTACTTGAATCACAGCACCCACAGGAAATGCCATAGAAACAGGAGTCTCGGTACCAGGAATCAAAACAGAATCACCATTTTCATCCAATAATTTTGCAGTTGGGCGAAGTAGCTTGTTAGCACTGTTACGGCGTTTACCGTCAATCACTACTAAAGTAGATAAACCTGTTACTTCATCTACTTGGCGCGTTACGGTTACGCCTTCTTCCACATTTTCAAATGCGATACGACCTGCGTATTCGGTAATCATAGGATGGGTATGCGGGTCCCAAACTGCAAGCAATTGTCCTGCTTTAATGGCTTCTCCATCTTGCACTTTTAATGTTGCACCATAAGGTACTTTATGTAACTCACGCTCTCGCCCTGCGTTATCCAAAATCATGATTTCGCTAGAACGACCAATCACAATTAGCTCGCCTTTATTATTGGCAATATAACGCATTTGACTGTTAAAACGGACCGTACCATTGGATTTGGCTTCTACTTGACTGGCAGCAGCCGCACGCGATGCTGCACCACCGATGTGGAAGGTACGCATGGTCAATTGTGTACCAGGTTCGCCAATAGATTGCGCTGCAATTACACCCACTGCTTCACCTGCATTCACTAACTTACCACGCGCTAAATCGCGTCCATAACATTTTGCACACAAACCATAGCGCGTTTGACAAGTAATCGGTGTGCGAACTTTCACTTCATCTACGCCTGATTCATCAATTAAATCAACCAATTTTTCATCTAATAAGGTACCCGCTTCAATTAAAGTACTGCTTGTATTTGGATCAATCACATCTGATGCAGTCACACGTCCTAAAATACGATCACGCAATGGTTCAATAATATCACCGCCTTGTACCACAGCCTTCATGGCAAAGCCATCATGCGTACCACAATCGTCTTCAATCACAACCAAGTCTTGCGTTACATCCACTAAACGGCGTGTTAAATAACCAGAATTTGCGGTTTTCAATGCCGTGTCCGCCAAACCTTTACGTGCACCGTGTGTCGCAATAAAGTATTGCAATACCGTCAAGCCTTCGCGGAAGTTTGCCGTAATCGGTGTTTCAATAATCGATCCATCTGGTTTTGCCATCAAACCACGCATACCTGATAACTGTTTAATCTGTGCCGCCGAACCACGCGCACCAGAGTCCGCCATCATATAAATAGAGTTAAATGATTCTTGATTAACTTCTTTACCTTCGCGGTCAATCACTTTTTGCACAGATAAATTGTCCATCATGGCTTTGGCAACCTTATCCCCTGCATTACTCCAAATATCCACGACTTTATTATAACGCTCGCCACTGGTTACCAAACCTTGACGATATTGCTCTTCAATTTCTTTTACTTGTGCGTTAGCTGCAGCCAATAAAGCTGGTTTTTCTTTTGGAATTTCCATATCATCAACACAAATGGAAATACCGCCTTTAGCTGCCAATGCAAAGCCTGTATACATTAAATGGTCGGCGAAAATCACGGTATCACGCAAGCCACATAAACGGAATGATGCGTTAATCAATTGAGAAATGGCTTTTTTCTTCAAAGCTTTATCAATGTAGCTAAATGGCAAGCCTTTAGGCAGAATTTCAGACAGCAAAGCACGACCCACCGTTGTGTTATAGCGGTTGATGACAGGTTCAAATTCGCCTGCATCATTTTTTACCCATTCACGCAAACGCACGGTAATTTTTGTACCCAATTCCACTTGTTTGGTGTGGTAAGCACGGTGTACTTCTTTCACATCGGCAAATAGAGTGCCTTCGCCTTTAGCATTGATTTTGTCGCGAGTCATGTAATACAGACCCAAGACAATATCTTGCGATGGCACAATAATCGGCTCGCCGTTGGCTGGCGCAAGTACGTTGTTTGATGCCAACATCAGCGTACGCGCTTCCATTTGCGCTTCCAAAGATAATGGAACGTGTACCGCCATTTGGTCGCCGTCAAAGTCCGCGTTAAACGCCGCGCACACCAGTGGGTGCAACTGAATCGCTTTACCCTCAATCAAAATCGGCTCAAACGCTTGAATACCCAAACGGTGCAAGGTTGGCGCACGGTTCAACAGGATTGGATGTTCGCGAATCACTTCTTCCAAGATATCCCAAACTTCTGGTACTTCTTGTTCTACTAATTTTTTGGCTGCCTTAACCGTTGTTGCCAAGCCACGTTGTTCCAATTTGTGGAAAATAAACGGTTTGAACAATTCCAATGCCATTTTTTTCGGCAAACCACATTGATGCAAACGCAAGTATGGACCAACGGTAATCACAGAACGACCAGAATAGTCCACACGTTTACCCAGCAAGTTTTGACGGAAACGTCCGCTCTTACCTTTAATCATGTCAGACAAGGATTTCAATGGACGTTTGCTTGCGCCAGTCATGGCTTTACCGCGACGACCGTTGTCCAACAAGCTATCCACTGCTTCTTGCAACATACGTTTTTCGTTGCGGACAATGATGTCAGGCGCGCGCAATTCCAATAAGCGTTTCAAACGGTTGTTACGGTTAATCACACGGCGATATAAATCGTTCAAATCAGAAGTGGCAAAACGACCGCCGTCCAATGGTACGAGTGGACGCAAATCAGGTGGTAAGACGGGCAACACGTCCATAATCATCCACTCTAATTTCATGCCAGAGCGTTGGAATGCTTCCAATACTTTCAAACGTTTTGCCAATTTTTTGATTTTGGTATCGCTGCTGGTTGATTGCAATTCTTGGCGCAAATTTTCAATTTCTTGCTCCACGTTCAGGCTGCGTAATAATTCACGCACGCCTTCTGCGCCCATATAAGCATCAAACTCTTCGCCATATTCTTCTAATTTGGCGTAGTAATCTTCTTCGGTTAACAATTGACGACGTTGTAATGGCGTCAGACCTGGGTCAGTTACTACAAATGCTTCAAAATACAACACGCGCTCAATATCGCGCAAAGTCATGTCCAAAACCATACCCAAGCGAGAGGGTAAGGATTTCAAAAACCAAATGTGGGCAACAGGTGCAGCCAATTCAATATGACCCATGCGTTCGCGGCGCACTTTGGTTAGGGTAACTTCTACGCCACATTTTTCGCAGGTTACACCTTTGAATTTCAAGCGTTTGTATTTGCCGCACAAGCATTCGTAGTCTTTGACTGGACCGAAAATTTTGGCGCAAAACAAACCATCACGTTCGGGTTTGAACGTGCGATAGTTAATGGTTTCGGGTTTTTTCACTTCGCCATAAGACCATGAACGAATGGTTTCGGGTGAAGCAATGCCAATTTTAATGGCATCAAATTCTTCTGAACCTGCTTGTTGCAGGGGGGCGAATAAATCAGTTAAGTTCATTTTTGCTCCTAGTTAGGGCGATTTTTTGAAATTTGAGGGATTTAGGGAAACGATTTTTTCAGGCTGCCTGAAAATTATTTACACGCAACAATCGCTTTGTTCATACGTTGCTCCACATCTTTAGGCTCATCACCTTTGGATAATGCCATCACTTCATCATCACTCAACCCTTTATCCAAAGCGGTCATCATGCATTCACATGGCTGCCGTGCTTCTTCACCTTGACCAGAACTTTGTATACAGGATTTCACACCCTCTTCCACAAAACTCTTGCGAAAACCTGCAATAAACGCACTGTCATAAGCCGTTTTGGCTTTATCTAATGTCGTTGAAGCCGCCACCGCAGAGACAGTTGAAGAAGCTGCTGCAGGAGCATTTGGTGTAACCGTTTGTTCACCACACGCTGCCAGTGCAAATATGAAACAAAATTTAATGAGATATTTAGTCACGATAACATCCTCTCGGGCAATTCAACAAATTTACGCTTTACGGCAAACGATATCTTGGCTATCGCCCTGCATACGGACATTTAAGCTCTTATTCCCGATTTTCTTAACCTGCATTTGCAATTTACCTGGGTTACCAATATGGTTTCTCATACGAGTAAACGTTTCTTTATCTGCTTCACGCCATTCGGCAGTGCGAATTTTGGCTGTGCTGTGTTGTCTTTGAACATCAGTGGTTTTAAAGGTTAAACCAATCTTTCCTCCATTCAACGTCCAAGTCCCATCGGCAAAATTCCGATAAGACAAGGTTTCATCATTAGATGAAGGAATATTAATATCCACAGTCATACCTAATTTTTGCTCACTGCCAAAAGTAAACGTCATCGGAGTTTCATCAGCGGCAACGCACTGCCATTTACCAAGTAGTTGCGCTTCTTGAACAATAACAGGTTTGGCCAAAACAGGCGCAACAACAAAGGTAGCAAGAAGAAAAATCAGATGTTTTTTTTGCATAACAGTTTCTTTCTATAAAATCTGGAAGTGAATAAGCCACTTTCTTAGTTTTCCAACTACATTTTATGTAAGTTTGAAAACACTAGCGATAAGTTTGGCAGGATACATCTTCATTTTTGCAGAACATTTCATTATGTATTGCATTACATTGGCGAATAACGTCCAAACGTGCTTTGCCTCGGTTGGTGCTTTCCGCATGGAATGTTTGGGTAAATGCACGTAAACTGCAAACATACATAGCATGGTCGCTATTATCAACACGTCCTTCATGTCGCTCCGCCAGCAGACGGTTGACCTGTTCGGTTAGTACATTTACTCGATGTTCCAACTCAGCGATGCGGTCGCTATCACTCGGAGCGGCGTGTACGATAGGCTGTACCAAAAACAGCGCAGCTGCCAAAATAGCGGCAGTTTTATTCATCATTCCTTAAATTCCTTTTAAAATCTTTTGCGAGTACCGGCTACTTTTTAGACCACTCAAGCTATCCAGCAATCAGCATCATGCTACCCATAATCACAACAATGGCCACAATGACAATCACTATGCCGAGTACACCGCGCTGCCAGCCCTGCAATTCCTCCCATGCCTCGCTAAATCGCAAAAAAGGGACTCCAGAAAAAGTTTCCAATAACCCCATCATCGCCCACCAGCAAAGGCGGTGATAACGAAATCAGTTTGTATGCGCCCCTAGATGCGGAAGGTGGGGCGGATATCACCCACTGCAACATAAGAAAACTAGCTACGCCGCCTATAATCAATTTTTTCAATCCACTGCTGCGGACTTCCTGTCTTTGTTTTGCCAGTTTACGCTCTGTTCTAGACATTGTTTTTCCTTATTTTCTAGTTGTCTTGGCTCTATGGTTTATCCGTATTGTGCAGGCTGCCTAGAAAGCAGCCTGAAACCTACTAGTTCTGCTCCAAATCAATATCCAAGCCCAGCGAACGGATTTCCTTCACAATCACATTAAACGATTCGGGCATACCCGCATCAATTTTGTGTTCGCCTTTGACGATGTTTTCGTACATTTTGGTGCGACCTGTTACGTCATCGGATTTCACTGTCAGCATTTCTTGCAACGTGTATGCCGCGCCGTATGCTTCCAACGCCCACACCTCCATCTCACCGAAACGCTGACCACCAAATTGTGCTTTACCGCCCAACGGTTGTTGCGTTACCAAAGAGTATGGACCTGTTGAACGCGCGTGCATTTTTTCATCTACCAAGTGGTGCAGTTTCAAATAGTGCATCACGCCCACCGTTACACGGCGGTCAAACGGTTCGCCTGAACGTCCATCATACAAAGTAATTTGGGTTTTGGTGTCATTAAAGCCCAGTTTCTGTACTTCAGGGTCATCACTTGGATACGCCAAATCCAACATTTCGTAGATTTCTTTTTCTTTTGCACCATCAAACACAGGTGAGGCAAATGTTGCGCCTTTACGCAAGTTGCCAGCCAACGCAATGATTTCATCATCACTCAAGCTGTCCAAATCTTCTTTTTTGCCACTACCATTGTAGATTTTATCCAAGAACTGACGGATTTCACCCACTTGGCGTTGTTCTTGCAACATGCGGTCAATGCGTTGACCAATGCCTTTTGCCGCCCAACCCAAGTGTACTTCCAAAATCTGACCAATGTTCATACGTGAAGGTACGCCCAATGGATTCAACACAATGTCCACCGTGCGACCGTCCGCCATATATGGCATGTCTTCCACAGGCAAGATGCGCGATACCACACCTTTGTTACCGTGGCGACCCGCCATTTTATCGCCTGCCTGCAAGCGGCGTTTGATGGCGATAAACACTTTCACCATTTTTTGTACACCTGGTGGCAATTCATCGCCTCGCGTCATTTTTTTCCGTTTGAGGTCATATAATTCTTCAGTTTTTTCACGTTTTTGTTTTAAAGACAATTTAATTAATTCAAGCTGCTTAGCGATTTCTTCATCGGCCACACGCACATCAAACCAATCATGACGACTAGGCAAACCATGCAAATATTCTGCGGTGATTTCTGCACCTTTTGCCAATTTCATTGGACCACCATTGGCAATTTGTCCCACAATCATACGCTCAATACGGTCAAATGCATCATTATCAAAAATACGAACTTGGTCGTTCAAATCTTGACGATACCGTTTTAACTCGGCTTCAATAATAGATTGCGCACGCTTATCCCGTTGAATGCCTTCGCGTGTGAACACTTGCACATCAATCACCGTACCACTCATGCCCGTTGGCATACGCAAAGATGTATCTTTCACATCAGATGCTTTTTCGCCAAAAATCGCACGCAGTAATTTTTCTTCAGGTGTGAGTTGTGTTTCACCTTTTGGCGTTACTTTGCCAACCAGTACATCACCCGCTTCTACTTCTGCACCAATATAAACAATGCCACTCTCGTCCAAGCGATTTTGCATTTTTTCAGACAGGTTTGGAATATCACGTGTGATTTCTTCTGCACCTAATTTGGTATCACGCGCCACAACATTGAGTTCTTCAATGTGAATAGATGTGTAACGATCATCAGCTGCCACGCGCTCACTAATCAAAATTGAGTCTTCATAGTTATAACCATTCCATGGCATAAATGCGATGGTCATGTTCTGGCCCAAAGCCAACTCACCCAAATCAGTAGATGCGCCATCGGCAATCAAATCGCCTCGTTGCAAAACATCGCCTGCCTTAACAGCGGGGCGTTGGTTAATATTGGTAGATTGGTTAGAACGCGTGAATTTAACCAAATTGTAAATATCCACACCACCCTCTTCGGCAGTTGCTTCATCATCGTGTACACGAATCACAATACGGTTGGCATCTACATATTCCACCACGCCGCCACGACGAGCTACGATTGCGGTCGCACTGTCCACAGCCACAGAACGCTCAATGCCTGTACCCACCATCGGTTTTTCAGCACGCAAACAAGGTACGGCTTGACGTTGCATGTTCGCACCCATCAAGGCACGGTTCGCATCGTCATGTTCCAAGAATGGAATTAACGATGCTGCCACCGACACCACTTGACCCGTTGCCACGTCCATATATTGCACGCGGTCGGCGGTTGCCAAAATGGTTTCGCCTTTTTCACGACAAGTGATTAACTCATCTTTCAGGCAGCCATTTTCGTCTAATTCCGAGTTTGCCTGCGCAATCACATAGCGACCTTCTTCAATCGCAGACAAATAGTCAATCTCATTGGTTACTTTGCCATCAATCACGCGGCGATAGGGCGTTTCCAAGAAACCGTATTCATTGGTACGCGCATACACCGATAATGAGTTAATCAAACCAATGTTTGGGCCTTCGGGCGTTTCAATTGGACACACACGACCATAATGCGTTGGGTGTACGTCGCGCACCTCAAAGCCTGCACGTTCACGCGTTAAACCACCAGGCCCCAATGCTGATACACGGCGTTTGTGTGTAATTTCAGATAATGGATTGGTTTGATCCATAAATTGCGACAATTGGCTAGCACCAAAAAATTCTTTAATCGCAGCAGAAACGGGTTTGGCGTTAATTAAATCGGTCGGCATCAAACCTTCGCTTTCGGCTTGATTCAAACGCTCTTTTACAGCACGTTCTACACGCGCCAAGCCGCTACGGAATTGATTTTCCACCAATTCGCCGACAGAACGCACGCGACGATTACCCAAGTGGTCAATATCGTCTACTTCGCCATGACCATTACGCAACTCTACTAAAGTCGCAATAGTCACAACAATATCTTCAACGCTCAATACATAAAGTTTTTCTTCTTTCTCACCCACACCAGCGAAAGTTTTATTGAGTAGATGACCATACCAATTATTTTCTTGTTCAGGCAATAATTTTTGTCCATAAGTACGCGTATTAAACTTCATACGTCCCACACGAGACAAATCATACGTTTCTTCTTGGAAGAACAAACGCTTAAATAAAGCTTCAACGGCTTCTTCTGTTGGCGGTTCACCAGGGCGCATCATACGATAAATAGCAAT
This sequence comes from uncultured Kingella sp., assembly GCA_916720425.1. GTDB lineage: Bacteria > Pseudomonadota > Gammaproteobacteria > Burkholderiales > Neisseriaceae > CAKARD01. Next base: position 9,548 of record CAKARD010000027.1, read on the forward strand.
ACGCGCAGCATCCTTATCTACTGTTTCATCTGTGCGCATAGTAGCGGAAATATAATTACCCGCATTGGTTTCATTGATATATAAAGTATTCACTTCCTCAATACCTTGGATATCAAACTGCGCCAATAATTCCTCAGTAATTTCAGTATTTGCTACAGCCAAAACCTCGCCCGTATCAGCGACAATGACATCAGAAAACAACGTTTTACCTAATAAAATTTCAGGATCAACGGTTAAACGTGTAATTCCAGCATTTTGAATTTCACGCAAATGTTTGGCATTAATACGTTTACCCGCTTCGACTAAAATTTTGCCTTCTTTATCTGTGATATCAAATTTTGCTACTTCACCACGCAAACGATGTGGATTGAGTTCCACTTGCACGCCTGCTTTTGACAAGAAATACGTTTCTTTTTCAAAGAACATTTCTAAAATTTGTTCATTGTTATATCCTAAAGCACGCAATAAAATGGTTACAGGCATTTTACGACGGCGGTCAATACGAAAATATAACAAATCTTTAGGATCAAATTCAAAGTCTAGCCAAGAACCACGATAAGGAATAATACGAGCAGAAAATAATAACTTACCAGAAGCGTGTGTTTTACCACGATCGTGTTCAAAGAATACACCTGGTGAGCGATGCAATTGCGACACAATCACACGTTCTGTACCATTAATCACAAAAGAGCCACTGGGAGTCATCAAAGGAATTTCGCCTATATAAACAGTATTTTTACGAATCTCTTTGATTTCACGTTCTTCAATCTTATTAGAACCTTCTTTATTAAAAATCGCCAACTTAATTACGGCGCGCAAAGACGCAGCATAAGTGATGCCACGTAATTGACATTCTGCAATATCAAATTCAGGTTCACCTAGAATATAATGATCAAATTGCAATTCAGCATAACCATTATTGCTAACAATCGGAAAAATAGAATTAAAAGCAGCTTGAAGACCTTCATCCTTACGTTTTTCAGGAGTGCGATCTCGTTGTAAAAATTTGCTATACGATTCCAATTGCGTGGTTAGCAAATAAGGCACTTCCAAAACCGTTTCACGTTTCGCAAAACTTTTACGAATACGTTTTTTTCCAGTAAAGGTGTAACTCATTATAGGGTCTCCCAAAATAGAACGAATGTGAAAAATGAATATAGCACTTGAAAAAAATGCAGATTTAATATATTTTACAAAGATTTTCTCTTTTTTAACCAAAAGTAGGTAAATATTTGTAAAATATATTAATACTCTAAAGCGCAAACAAGGCTGGCAGTAGAACTGCCAGCCCATAACGCTAAAATTAGAAATTTTATTTAATCTCTACTTTCGCGCCTGCTTCTTCTAATTGTTTTTTGATGTCATCAGCTTCAGCTTGAGAAACACCTTCTTTCAATGTTTTAGGCGCACCATCAACTAAATCTTTAGCTTCTTTTAAGCCCAAACCAGTGATTGCACGAACAACTTTAATTACGCCAACTTTTTGATCGCCCGCAGCAGCTAAAATAACATCAAATTCAGTTTTTGCTTCAGCAGCTGCTGCACCAGTAGTAGCAGGACCTGCAACTGCAACTGCAGCAGCAGAAACGCCGAATTTTTCTTCAAATGCTTTTACAAGCTCATTTAATTCCATTACAGTCAAATTGCTTACTGCTTCTAAAATATCTTCTTTAGTAATAGTCATGCTATTAAACTCCTAATATATTGATTAAATAAAAGTATCTAAATAACGCAAAGGGCATAAACTATGCTGCTTCGCTTTCTTTTTTCTCTGCCAAAGCAGCCAAACCGCGTGCAAAGCCAGATACAGGTGCTTGCATAACAAACAAAAGTTTTGATAACAATTCTTCGCGACTTGGAATAGAAGCTAATTCAGTTACCTGAGCAACATCTAAAAGATCCCCGTTATAAGAACCCGCTTTAATCACGATTTTGTCATCTTTTTTCGCGAATTGGTGCAATACTTTTGCAGCAGCAACAGCATCTTCCGAAGCCGCATAAACCAAAGGACCAACCATTTGATCAGCCAAAGGTGCAAAAGAAGTATTTTCAACTGCTCGACGCACTAATGTATTTTTCAATACACGTAAATACACACCTTCTTTACGAGCATTAGCACGTAGTTCAGTCATACTAGCAACACTGATACCGCGATATTCAGCAATTACCATAGTTTGAGAATTAGCAATGTTTGCTTTAATCTCTTCTACAGTAGCTTTTTTGGCTTCAATATTGAGACTCAAGGTCTACCTCCCACTGTTTATCAAAAGAGTGTTTACACACTCCACCAGCGCGGCAACCTGATAAGATATTCTGCACAGTAATGCGAAATTTTCAGGACTACCGTCTGCGTAGGGCAATATTTAAGACTCTCGTCCCCTACGGTCTTGGACACCTACTTAAAATATATTAAGTAGCCCATTTTAATAATAACAATAAAGACTAAGCTTAGTGCTATTATCAAATTTTAATTATTAACACTAGATGTATCTACACGCACACCCAAACCCATAGTGCTAGAAATAGCAATTTTCTTCAGATATTGACCTTTAGCAGCAGCAGGTTTTGCTTTCACTAAAGCATCCAATAGGGCATTAAAATTTTCTTTCAGATCAGCTTCTGTAAATGAAGCACGACCAATTGTTGCATGCACAATACCAGCTTTATCTGTGCGATATTGTACTTGACCTGCTTTAGCATTTTTTACTGCCTCTGCAACATTAGGTGTAACTGTTCCAACTTTTGGGTTTGGCATTAATCCACGTGGACCCAAAATTGTACCTAACTGACCAACGATACGCATCGCATCTGGAGAAGCAATCACAACATCAAAATTTATATTGCCTTTTTTAACTTCTTCTGCTAAATCCTCAAAACCAACAATATCTGCACCTGCAGCTTTGGCGGCTTCTGCATTAGCACCTTGCGTAAACACAGCCACACGAGTAGTTTTACCTGTCCCTTTAGGTAATACAACTGAACCACGAATAACCTGATCAGATTTACGAGGATCTACACCTAAATTAAAAGAAACATCAATAGATTCATCAAATTTTGCGGTTGCTGCTTTTTTTACTAATGAAATAGATTCATCAATAGTATACAATTTATTTGCTTCAACAGAAGCGCGTAATGCTTTTAAGCGTTTAGAAATCTTAGCCATTACACTACTCCCTCAGTATTTAAACCCATAGAACGTGCGGAACCAGCAATTGTACGCACAGCAGCATCTAAATCAGCAGCAGTTAAATCAGGCTGTTTCGTTTTAGCAATTTCTTCTAACTGCGCACGTGTAACAGTACCCACTTTGTTAGTTAATGGATTCGAACTACCACTTTTAATTCCTGCAGCTTTTTTCAACAATACTGAAGCAGGTGGGGTTTTTAAAACAAATGTAAAGGATTTATCTGCATATGCTGTAATAATAACAGGTGTAGGCAAACCAGGCTCTAAACCTTGTGTTGCTGCATTAAATGCTTTACAAAATTCCATAATATTCAAACCACGTTGACCCAAAGCGGGGCCTACTGGTGGTGAAGGATTGGCTTTACCTGCAGGAATTTGCAGTTTAATATAGCCGACTACTTTTTTTGCCATTTTTTAACTCCAAAACGGGTATTGCGCAGAGAATTTCTGCTCCCCAAAAATTAAGCTTACTATTATAGCCTAAATTTATTTTCTTTTACAAGGCCTTTAAATAGATTTTTCTACTTGTCCAAATTCTAATTCAACTGGAGTTTCTCGCCCAAAAATCTGAACAGTGACGCGTAAACGATTACGTTCAAAATCCACTTGTTCTACAACACCATTAAAATCTGCAAAAGGTCCATCTTTAATACGAACTTGTTGCCCAATATCAAACTCTATTTTGGGGCGCGGTTTGCCTTCTTTTTCTGCACCTTTTATTTGTGACATAATTGCATCTACTTCACGTTGTGAAATAGGTAAAGGTTTATGGAGCGTTCCCCCAATAAAACCATTTACACGTGGGGTACTCTTTACTAAATGCCATGAGCTATCACTCATAACCATTTCTACCAAAACATAACCTGGAAAAAATTTACGCTCTGTAATCGTTTTACGCCCTTGTTTATTAAAATCCACCACTTCTTCCAATGGTACCAAAATGTCACCAAAATACTCTTCCATTTCCTCACGTTTAATACGTTCTTGCAAAGTTTTTTGAACATTTTTTTCAAAACCAGAATAGGCTTGTATCACATACCAACGTTTTTCCGTGTTCATACTTTAGCCTTTCACTATAATTAAATTAAATAACAAAGAGATAACACTATCCACGCCAAAAATAAATGCTGCAAATATCGCGACAAACATAATAACAAATCCTGTCATTTGCATTGCGTCAGCACGTTTGGGCCACACTACTTTTTTAAATTCTGCCACAGAACCTTTAAGATAATGAGCAAATCGCAGTCCTTCTTGTTTAACCTGCTGTGTTTCTTGATTCATACTCCATGCCCCATTAATTAGTAAAATACTTTTAATATTATTCATTTTAATAAAATAAAAACTAACCGACCATTAAAGACCGGTTAGTTTTATATTTGGCAGGCCAAGTAGGTCTCGAACCTACAACCCTCGGTTTTGGAGACCGATACTCTACCAATTGAGCTATTGGCCTATTTAAAACTCATTACGCTATTATTTATATCATGCAATCACATTAGCTACGACACCCGCACCTACGGTACGACCACCTTCACGAATCG
>CAKARD010000028.1 GCA_916720425.1 uncultured Kingella sp.
GAACCGCAATATTCAACGTGCTTTAAATGGCATCAATATTGAGAGTTTGGAATAATTTACCAATACCACGGATACAAAAACGGGCTACGGTAAAAACCCCAATCATCTAGCCAATAGCGATGGCGAATTTCACGCAATCGCTGTTGCGCTGTATAATTTTGCCACGCCATTTTATAGCAAGCCTGAAACATAGGATCGTTAACTTTTTCTATATAACGCAAACGAAAATCCTGCTTCTCTTTTTCATTGTCAAATGATACATTATCAAATCGTTGACGCAAAACTTTTGCCGTTTCAGGATCGCACTGTTCTGCCAAATGCACTTGTAAATCTTGCTCATAACGTTTTTGCTCTTGAGCTTGTTTTGCTTTTTGTTCGGGCGTTAACGCACAAGATGCCAACAATACAGACAAGGCACATAATAACAACTTATTCATATATCTTCCTTTTCGCCAGATAATTCAGGTAAAATTAATTCACCTAATTCAGTTAAAGGGGGCAAATCATTAAGGCTATCCAACTGTAAATCATGTAGAAACTGGGTTGTGGTCGCCCATAAAGCAGGTTTACCCACGCTATCTCTCAGTCCAATAATTTCTATCCAACCTCGCTCTTGTAAAGTTTGTATAACATTTTGCGACACACTCACACCACGTATTGCTTCTATATCTCCCCGAGTAACAGGTTGTTGATAAGCAATAATAGCCAGTGTTTCCATGACCGCACGAGAATAACGTGGTGTTCGGGTTTCATTAAGTATGGCCAACTGTGCATGAGCTGTGGGTGTAATTTGAAACCGCCAACCTTGTTCACTATGAATCAGCTGCAAGGCACGATCCTGCCAACGTGTTTGAAGAATTGCCAAAATATCTACCAATTGCGCGGCACTTAATGGCGGTTGACACAACTGACACAGTTTTTTTTCATCTAAAGGTTCACTATGCAAAAAGAGTGCTGCTTCAACAATGGTCTCTGGTGTCAGCTTAGTCATAAAATTGTATCCAAAATTGGTTCAAACAATGCCATAGGTTGAGTTTGTGAATAAGGATCAATGCATTGTTCAACAGACAATTTGCGTAACCATGTCAACTGGCGCTTGGCTAATTGGCGTGTTGCTGCTTGCCCTTGGTTAACAAAATCTTCATAAGTGATTTCACCATTTAAATACGCCCATGCTTGACGATAACCCACGCAACGCATACTGGACATATTCGCATTTAAATCAGGATAAACTTGGCGCAAGTGGCGCACCTCATCCAAAAAACCTTGTTCTATCATATTGATAAAACGTTGATTAATATGTGTATGTAAGCGATGACGCTCTTGAGGAATTAACGCAACGGTATGCAAAGATAATGATGTTGTGCCCCGCTGTTGTTCCGCAAAATGTTGTGATAAAGGTTTATCTGTTAAATAATAAATTTCTAATGCACGTTCTATGCGTTGACTATCATTACAATCTAAACGTTGTGCCGTTATTTTATCTACTTGCTGCAATTTTTGGTAAAGATAGCCAACTCCCCGCTCTTGCTTATCGCGTTGCAGTTGCATGCGAGTATTCGGGTCAGCTGCAGGCAAATCATTTAAACCCTGCGTCAACGCATGATAATACATCATGGTACCACCAACAATCAGTGCAATGCGATCTCTTGCCCGAATCTCTGTCATCAAACGCATACAATCAACCACAAAATCAGCCGCACTATAAACCTGCAAAGGCGAAATAATATCTATTAAATGATGTGGAACATCCCCACGCTCGGCCAAACTCGGTTTTGCCGTACCAATATTCATATCACGATACACCAGCGCACTATCTAAGCTAATGATCTCACAAGGATATCGCTGTGCAATACGCAAAGCTAAGGCGGTTTTACCACTTGCTGTGGGGCCTAATAAAGCAATCGCAGAAACGGACATAAAATAATTATCTATAAATCAAAAAAGTAATTGTAATATAATTTGGCTTATCTATTAAAAAGAAGCAATGTTATGCAAAAACATTTTCAAAAATCTTTAGACAGTATTCAAAAAAGTACACTATATATGGTTGCCACACCAATTGGTAATTTAGCTGATATTACTTTACGTGCCTTGGCAATTTTACAACGGGTCGATTGGATTTATGCTGAGGATACTCGCGTGTCTGCACACTTATTAAGTGCATATGGTATCAGTACCAAATTAATCAGTCTGCGCGAACATAATGAACAACACATGGCAGATAAAATCATAGAACAGTTAGCCCAAGGTTATAGCGTGGCACAAATCTCAGATGCAGGCACACCTGCCATTTGTGATCCTGGAGCAAAATTGGCACAACGTGTTCATCAAGCAGGTTTTCCAGTGGTGCCGATTGTAGGTGCAAGTGCGCTAATAGGTGCATTAAGTGTTGCAGGAATCAGTGAGCCACACTTTTATTTTCATGGTTTTTTGCCACCCAAAAGTAGTGAGCGTAACCAATTATTCACTCGTTGGCAAACGGCACACTATCCAATTGTTGCCTTTGAAACACCTCACCGAATTATCCACACTTTAACCGATTTAACCCAAACTTTGCCTACCCGCCATTTAATGCTCGCACGAGAAATAACCAAAACATTTGAAACGTTTTTGTTTGGAACAGCAAAAGAATTGCAACAAAAATTGATACAAGATCCCAACCAAACTCGAGGAGAAATGGTGCTGGTTATTCACCCTGCACCACCCATGATTCGCAGCGAATTGTCAGATGAGGCACAAAATATCATGCGTATTCTGGCACAACAATTACCCACCAAACAAGCTGCCGATTTAACCGCCAAAATCACCCAAGCAAATAAAAAAACCTTATACGACTGGGCAATTAAGCACATTTAGCCAAAACATCAGTTATTGCTTTGTCCAATTTTGTGCCATCTACTTCACCAATCAATTTTTGTTCTGCTTGGCATTTAGGTGCTCGCACTACGGTATAAGGCAACGCTCCCACATTATTACCAAATGATTTCATCATAGCCCGACTATTATTCCCTATATATCGCCAAATTGGATAATGCACAGGTGTTGTCGCTAAAAATTTACTAATATTATCTTCATTATCTACGGCAATACCCACCATTTGTACTTTTTTGGCTTTGCCTTTTTGCTGATACCATTTATCCATAGCTGGCATTTCTTTACGACAAGGGGCGCACCATGTTGCCCAAAAATTAATCACTTGTACTGATGCTTTGTTATCTAGATTTTGTGGTGTATTTTTATCATGCAACACAAAATCATTAGCCAAAACAGGCAAACTGACACTTAATAATACGGTTATTAATAAAGATCTAATCATCATCATTTTCCTAAATGTTATACAAAAAACCCCAAACTGGATAGTTTGGGGTTAATCAATCTATTTATTATGAGCGCGAAAATATTCCCATTCTTCCACAACTTGACCATTAGGCAAACGGCACACACCATATTCACTACCATCTTGATTTTTGCGAATTTCAGATTCACCACCTTGTTTTATACAAAATTCTGAAGCAGGATTGGCTATGGAAACGGTTTCTTTATCTGGTGATGCCTGATTAACACAGGCACTCAAACCCACTGCTGCCGAAAGGATACCTAAACCATATTTCATCATTATCCTTACGCTTTAACAAATAAATAACCTAAACCACGTACAGTCTGAATCAATGCAGAATCGCCCAGTTTGTGACGTATGCTAGAAATATGCACATCTATACTACGATCAAATTTAGCTAAACGGCGATCCAGTGCTTCTTGTGACAAATTTTCTTTGCTCACCACTTGTCCTGCATGACGCATTAATACTTCTAATAAATTAAATTCTGTACTGGTCAATTCCAATGAACGGTCACCTATAGTAGCTTGGCGTTTCGCAGGATAGAGAGTAACACCGCTAGCACTAATAGTATTACTGGCAACATTAGCATCATTGCCCTGTTGTGCGCGACGTAAAATTGCATTAATGCGTGCTAGCAGTTCACGTGGTTGACAAGGTTTGGGTACATAGTCATCCGCTCCCATCTCTAAGCCAATAATTCGATCAATATCATCACCTTTGGCTGTGAGCATAATTACAGGGATTTTACTTTGAACACGCACGGTTTTGAGTACATCTAAACCATTCATTTTAGGCATCATGGAATCTAAAACCACAACGTCGTATTCATTATTTAGAATTTCATGCACACCACTTTCACCATCTGGCATACGATTTACTTCTAAACCTTCTGAACTTAAATATTCAGTGAGCAATTCGGTCAACACATCATCATCATCTACTAATAACACACGACTCATAAAGTTTTCCTTATTTGTACGTTGATGGAAAATGTTTATATATTAACAGTATTATCTTTACATTGATAGCAGATTGTATGGCGTTTTTGCGCGTTTTTGCAATAAAAATAAACTATTTAACATTTTAAACAACTAATCATCTTAATCTTCATTGATTGGATCTATTTTTGACTATATGCTCAATAGCAGCATGGGCACAATACAAGCCAAAACTGGCCGTTACTAACATGCTGGCACCATAACCAGCACAAGACAAACCTTGGGGTGAGCCTTGATCACAACTCTGTTCAGTTTTAGGTAGTGTCATATTTTCTCGTGAAAAAACACAAGGAACGCGCATTTTTCCTTGACGGGGAAAACCATATTGCTTGCGCAAACGATAACGCAAATTCGCCAGCAATGGGTCATGAGTGCATTCACTCAAATCAGCTTGACTAATCAATGATGGATAACGTTTCCCCCCCGCACCACCACTAATAATAAATGCTTGTTTAGTAAACATAAAATGCTCAATCATCTTTGCTTTAATATAGATTTGATCTATAGCATCTATAACAAAATCAAAGGGACGAGAAAAAATAGTTTGCACATTATCACTATCAACAAAATCTTCTATTTCAATCACTTGTGCAGACGGATTAATTTGTAAAATACGCTCATGTAAAGCACTGACTTTAGCCTTACCAAAATCAGGCGTAAGGGCATGCAACTGTCGGTTAGTATTAGAAACTGCAATATTATCTAAATCTATCAAAGTTAATTTACCCACACCGCTGCGCACTAACGCCTCTACTGCCCAAGAACCCACGCCACCAACACCCACCACAACCACATGTGCTTGAGACAAGCTTTCTAACTTATCTTGTCCATATAATCGGGCAATGCCACCAAAGCGCCGCAAATAATCTGATTTTGACATATTTACTCTTTCTTTGTTTTATTACAAAAAATTCTGTTTTTATCATATCGTAAAAATCATTTTTTTGGATTATACTTTAATAACAGGCATACACCTGTATTTAATCTTAATTATAGGAGCGTTTTATGTATCAACATATCGTGGTCGCAGTAGATGGTAGCCGGACTTCTTTGAATGCTTTGCAACACGCAGCAAGTTTGGCTTTAGCAGGAAATGCTAAACTCACCTTAGTAACCGTAGCAAATCCCAGTGAATACATGACCCTTGCCCCTGAATTTTTACAAAATGAAAGCTATGAAGAAGCCGCTATTTCTAGTGGTAACGAAGTTTTGGCAGAAGCTGGCGTGATAGCAAAAAATGCAGGTGTACCCAATGTGCAAACACATTTATTGGTAGCAACAAAAGGGGCAAAGGAAATGGCACAAGAGCTGGTGGAATACGCTGACAGTCACGGCGCAGATTTAATTGTAATCGGCACACATGGGCGAACAGGTATTATGCATATGTTGATGGGAAGTTTTGCTGAAACAGTGATGCGCCAAAGCCATTTGCCTTTATTGGTTCTTCGTCAAGTCTCTACTGAAAATGAAGAAGAAACCACTGAAGCTTAAATACAACCAAAAAGCAACGAAAACATGTTTTTCGTTGCTTTTTACTTTTTAATCCATTTTCAAAATAAAATGTCGTTAGTTTTTAGCAAAAAATCTCTCATCCCTAATGCAATATCATTTTATCTACTCTTACCATTAATAATTTAATAAATTGATCTTTTATCCAAACACAATAAACGAATACATAAACCCAAGCCAATCAAAGCTGCAAGTAAATAAACTATACTGGCTATACCATGCCACAAACCAAAACGCCCACCAATCAAATTGTGTAACCAGTTTTCTTGTCCAGTTTTTAGTACTTCAATCACAGGGGTCAGCAACCATTCGTTAACCATCAGAAAAATCCACAACGTTCCTACCCAAAAGGGCAAATAGTTACGCCGATAATTTTGACGAAAATCACGCCGTACAATCCAAAATAAGATAAACCATGTTACTAAACCCCAATTATTAACCCAATGAAACAGCTCCCCCGCTAAATCACCCGCTAACATTCTGCCTTCTGATGTTAAACCAAATTGTCTAAATAAAATAGGGGCGGCAATATAACCAAAGCCAAGATGCATTCCTAACCAAATGGCAGCAAGCAGAGCAGCTAAACGGCGCATAGTGTATCTCTTTTGTAACAAAAATCATTATCCTATCACAAAAAACTTGCACCGTTTCAAAAATAATAAATTAGATATATTGAACGGTTAAAATCTCATATTCACGTATACCACTGGGTGCTTGTACTTCAGCAACATCCCCCTCTTCTTTACCTATCATAGCACGTGCAATCGGTGAGTTTACCGAAATTTTAAATGCTTTAATGTCTGCCTCATCATCGCCCACAATTTGATAGGTACTTTCTTCCTCAGTATCCAAATCTAACACACCTACAGTTGCACCAAATACAATGCGCCCATCTGCATGAATAGTGCTAGGATCGATCACCTGTGCCATAGATAATTTATGTTCCAATTCCGCAATACGTCCTTCTATAAAACCTTGTTTTTCTTTAGCAGCTTCATATTCAGCATTTTCAGACAAATCACCATGCGAACGCGCTTCAGCAATAGCAGCAATAATTTCGGGTCTTGCAACACTTTTCAAACGTTGCAATTCTGCTTTAAGCAACTCTGCGCCACGTACAGTTAAAGGAATTTTTTTCATTTCAAACCTTTTTAATCACTTCAATCAATAAAAAATAATAAATAAAAAGGCAAGCCACAATAATAATGTAGCTTGCTCAGTTATTTTAATAGGGTGGCATTATACTACCAATTTATATTTACTGCAAAGTTTTCATTCCCATAAATTCTAATAAGAAATTGGTAAAGGCTGGATTGGTTGGCTTATTTTGCATATTAGGCCAACGTTGTTGCCAACCACGTAAAGCATTTTCTACATAATCTTTAGCCTGTTGTGAGCTAATCACTCCACGTTGGCTATCTACAGCAGCCTGTTGATATACTTCATAAACGCTATCATCTACACTATTACTTCCTACTAAATTGAGACGAAAACGATTTAAGTGTTGCGCAGCTTGTACTTTAGTTAATTTTCCCGCACGCACTTGTGTTCCCAAGCGATTGGCTTCGGCACGAATTTTCGCAACACTTGTCCAGTGATTTGGAGCCAGCTGATAATTCTCCACTCTAGGATTTGACATATTGGTAAAAACAACAGGCTGTGGCAAGGTATCTATCGTACTACAAGCTGATAAAACCAACATGGTCAAGGCACTCATCACGATTTTTTTATTGTTCATATCAGTCAATATAAAAACATAATATTGTGAATATTAACCTATTTTACTTTTTATCGCAAAAAGTTTACGCTATTGACAGTATGGCTAAAAATATTATTCAGAACAAGATTTATACATAAACCTTTGTATTTCATGATAATAACCATCAGGACGGTGTATAACTTGAGCATACAAACCTGTTTGGCTAATTTGATTTGCTTTGAGTAATGGTTGTGGCACTATGCGTACTGGAGATAAATAATTCAATCGTGGAATTAAATAATAATACCCATCTAAATCAATTATTTGTCTATTTTTTAGCCAAATGCCATGCCAAGATGATTTGGAAAAACCATCAGGCAATGATGTATCATCATAAAATCCCATGCCTCGCACAATGCTAACGTGTTGCACTTGTGCTTCATCTATGTGCTGTTGCTCTAACCACTCACAATTGGATAATGCAAGCTGTTGCAACAATTTGTCTTTTTTACGCAAAAATGTATCTTGCCAATTAAATCCACAAAATGTATCGATAAGGTTTGATGCGCTACCATAATATTTACAGGTTAATTCTATATGATAAATTGTCCCTGATATTTTAGCCAAAAAATCCCATGCACCTTGTGTTTGGTTGTGTTTAATCATGGGAACATTACGTGCAATCAGATGTGTATGGGGCGCATGTTGCAACCAATATGCAAGTAAATCTTCCGCATAATCACCAAGACGTAAAGTACGTGGCATCGGTAAATTAGCAGGAGGGTGGTCATTCCACTCAAGTAATTGACGAAACCCCGTTTCACCTAACAAGATTTGAATAGGTAGTTCACAACCTGTATCCCATAAAGCTGGAGCGGTGAGTAAACTGGTTAAATCACGAATAGTAGGCTGACTTAATCGCCACCAAATGGCATCAAGAGCGTAATTCATGTTGCGACTCCTCTATCTGATATAGACAAACATATATGGCACCTGCTTGCTGTTGAATATGTAATGCGCCCTCTTTAACTAATTCTAATAGTGCAATAAAATGTACCACCAAACCTGCCACACCTTCGCTAGGATCAAACAAATCAGTAAAATAACTGTGTTGTGTTTTTTGTAATTGTCGTAGTATGTCTCCCATACGTTGTCGTACTGAAATGGTTTCGTGCACAACTTGATGTTGCTGGGTGTGTTTGACGCGTGATAGCAAATTTAACCATGCTTGAGTCAAATCTGCCACTTGCACTTCGGGCAAACGAACCTGAGTTGCAATGTCTAACGGCAAATAAACCCATGAAAAATCACGACCTGCCCGAGGTAATGCGTCTAACTTGAGTGCGGCTAATTTTATTTGCTCATATGCCAGTAAGCGTTGAACCAATTCAGCACGTGGATCGATGTCCGCTTCCTCGTCGAGGACTGAAATCTGGGGCAATAATAACCGTGATTTAATTTCTATTAACACTGCTGCCATTAGTAGATATTCTGCTGCCAAATCCCATTGTTCGGTATTCATTTGCGCGATGTAATGCAAATATTGCTCGGTAATTGTGCGCATGGGAATATCTAACACATCTAAATTTTGCTTGCGAATCAAATACAATAATAAATCTAATGGCCCTTCGAAACTATTCAAGATAATTTTGAGTGCATCAGGTGGGATAAATAAATCATGCGGAATATCGTTAATTGGTTGCCCAAATAAATAAGCGACAGTGGACATATGAGTATGGATCATGGTGTAGGCAACGATGGCAAAGCTTCGGCACAAACTGGCGTTTGTTTTATTTTAGTGTAATATTCATGGCACGTATTACTGAAATCTGATCGTAATTGGGGATAATAGTCGGTATTCATAATACTGCTGGCATAAGCATTCATTTTGCTGGGATAATAACGATACATAAAATTCATCATTTCACGCGCTTCATCTATATCACCCGCACGATAAGCGGCAAAAGCATATTTATGTCCATTGGCATAGGGACGATAGCGCATATTTTGGCGGGCATGTTCTATAGCCCAATTAGGGAAATGTTTGCTATTTGGATCAATATAATTCATGAGTTGTAATTGAGCATAATAGCGGAACATGGGCTCAGTTTCAGCAATATATAATAAACCCATAATATTTTTAGTACGCGCCACCACTGCTGTATCACTTTTTCCCGAATATCTACGCAAATCCTGATAAACAAAGCCCAAACGAATAATGGCACTGACTAACACCAAACTCATCAATCCAACCAATACCACACGATAAGGCGAAAATAGAGCAGGCTTATTCGTTTGTTTTTGTGGCGCAAAACCAATAAACAATGAAAAAGGAACCAAAAAATAAATATACCAAAGCGGATATTCTACTGCACTGTGTACCAATGAAATACTCACCCAAGATAAAATCAATAAGCCAAACGGTGCATTGGCACGCACAAAACAACCACGCAAACAATATACTAAACCGCCTAATACCAAAATAGTACCAACTATGCCCATTTCAGCCAATAAATTCAAAAAGGAATTATGGCTGTGAGTAAATAAAACATTGTTTTCATAAGGGCGAAACCCTGTGGGATAAACATTGGTGATGAATCCTTGCCAAGCATAACTCCCCCAACCCCGTCCCCACATGGGTGCGGAAAGAAAGATTTCCCATGCTTTGCGCCATTCAAAACTGCGTCCCGAACCACCAAATGGCGAACCATTTAACCGTTCTGCTGCGCTATTTAACCCACCTTCGTAAAATAGGTTCAATATTGGTTCTAGTGCAAATTGACTAATGAGAACCCATACTGCTACACCTGCCATACCATACAAAATACGCCGATTATCCTTACTTATCAAAAAAGAATAAAAAACAATGAGTAATACTAAAGCAATCACATAGCCAAAAATGGTTCGAGAGCCAGTCAACCCCATAGTTGCTGATAAAAAAATGATACCTAATCCAGTCCATATTCCATGCAAACGGTGTACCGACCATAACCAAGCCAGCGCAATATTGCCCCACATTAAATAATGTGCAAAATGATTGCGTTGACCAAATTGTCCTTCCACAATGCCCTTGCGATACATCAAAATACCGTGAAAATATCTAGCTAAATCAGTATATTGCAACCAACCAATACCAGCTTGAATAATGGCACCCACGGCAATAGCAGTCGCTAGTATAGATAATACTCGCTCTTGCCCCAATTCCTGTGTCCAAGAACGTGCTGCCCACATCAATAAACCAATGATAACAAACGCCCATGCAGTCATATCACTCAACGCCACATAAGGCAAATCCATCACACGTGCCTGAATAGCCCAAAATATCGCCAGTACCCAAAAATATCGGGTCGAATCAGGCATGGCACTATGAAATCCCGTTTTGATAAGGGTTAATAGCACCATCAACAGCGCAAACAGTAAAGATCCGCTTTCTAAAAAAAAGCTGGATAAGGGTCCTGTGCGCCAAATAGACAGCAACACAACTACAGTAATGAGAAAAATCCCGACCCAAAATAATAAAGTATTACGTGAAAACAAGGGTGTATTCATAATGATATATTCATGTGTTTATTTTTTGAAATGATTCAAGTATTTTAAACAGCAGACAAAAAATAATACACACAGTATTAATTCTATGCTTGCTAAAGCACGCGACCAGAAACTTAAATCCCATAAGCGCATAACGGATTCGGCAAAATACAGCATAATCAACATAGAACAATATTGATAAGTATAAATACGACCTGATAAAATGCCACGTATCGGTAAAATCAAGGGCAATAATTTAATCACTACCAATATCCAGCTTGTTTGTAATGGTGTGTATATGCCATCCCAACCCAAGGTTAGGATCATTAAACCCACCCAAGAAACTTGCGCCAGTTGCAATGCAGACAACATTCTTGAACCTTAACAATTAAAACGCGTATTATATCGCTACGTTATAAAACAAAGTAGTATAAATTCCTTTATATCTGTATATTTACAGCGTAATATTCTATCTAATCCATTTAATCATATATAGGGTAAATATCATGGCAATTGCTCATAGCATCACCGATTTAATTGGTAACACGCCTTTATTGCGTTTAAACCGCTTAACCGAAGGCTTAAATGCCACCGTTGCGGTTAAATTAGAATTCTTCAATCCTGGCAGCAGCGTAAAAGATCGCATTGCCATTGCCATGATAGAAGAAGCCGAAAAATCGGGCAAAATCAAAAAAGGTAGCGTGATTGTAGAAGCCACTTCAGGCAATACAGGCATTGGTTTAGCCATGGTTTGCGCCGCAAAAGGCTATAAACTCATTATCACCATGCCAGAGAGCATGAGCAAAGAACGTCGTATGTTATTGCGTGCATTTGGTGCAGAATTGGTTCTTACCCCTGCTGCTGAAGGCATGACAGGTGCCATTAACAAAGCTGAAGAATTGGTAAAAAGCGATCCTAATGTTTATTTCATGCCTCGCCAATTTGATAACCCTGCCAATCCCAAAATTCACCGTCAAACGACAGCCGAAGAAATTTGGCGTGATACCGAAGGCAAAGTGGACATTTTTGTTGCAGGGGTAGGCACAGGTGGTACACTCACAGGCGTGGGCGAAGCACTTAAAGCTAAAAAACCCGAAGTACAAGTTTATGCAGTAGAACCCGAAGCTTCTGCAGTATTAAGCGGTGGCACAAAAGGCCCACACGTAATCCAAGGCATTGGTGCAGGCTTTATTCCCAGCATTTTAAATACGCATATTTATGATGGCGTGATCAAAGTCCCCAATGATGCCGCATTAAGCATTGCACGAGCTTTAGCTGAAAAAGAAGGCATTTTAGCGGGCATTTCATCAGGTGCAGCGGTATGGAGTGCAATTGAATTGGCTAAAAAACCAGAAAATGCAGGTAAATTAATTGTTGCCATATTGCCTTCTTATGGCGAGCGTTATCTTTCAACCGCGTTATACGCAGATTTAGCTTAAAGTGAACACGGCGCGTTTCGCGCCGTACAAGCGTAATCATCCCCAGTGGTGTAAAATTCATCATTGGGGATAATTGTTGTTTTCCCCACTTCTATTACTCGTATACCCACCTATAGATAAAAAATCACCTTATGGCAAAAGCACCCAAAACCCAATATCAATGCACCGAATGTGGTGGCACCTCCCCAAAATGGGTAGGAAAATGTCCGCATTGTGGTGAATGGAACACCCTCACCGAACAGCTTGTTGCGCCTGAATCCACTAATACACGCTTTCAATCGTGGGCCTCAGAAACCACACAAGTGCAACAACTTTCCCATGTTACTGCCACTGAAGTACCACGCCAAGCTACAGGCATGAACGAATTAGATCGCGTATTAGGTGGTGGTTTGGTAGAAGGAGCGGTGATTTTATTAGGCGGCGATCCAGGGATTGGCAAATCCACGCTTCTGTTACAAACCATTGCACTTATAGCAAAACAACGTCAAGTGTTATACGTATCTGGTGAAGAGTCCGCACAACAAGTTGCTCTGCGTGCCCAACGCCTAGGTTTAGATGCAGAAGGCATCAATCTATTGGCTGAAATTCGTTTAGAAGCCATTTTAACCACGCTCAAACAACATAATCCGGCCGTAGTAGTGATAGATTCGATTCAGACCATGTATTCTGATCAAATTACCTCAGCACCTGGATCAGTTTCACAAGTGCGTGAGTGCGCTGCTCAACTCACACGTATTGCCAAACAAATGGGCATTGCCATGATATTTGTCGGACATGTAACTAAAGACGGGGCCATTGCAGGGCCACGGGTATTAGAACATATGGTCGATACCGTTTTATATTTTGAAGGCGATCAACATTCCAATTATCGCATGATACGTGCAATCAAAAATCGCTTTGGCGCAGCCAATGAATTGGGTGTATTTGCCATGACCGATACAGGTTTAAAAGGCGTATCCAATCCTTCTGCACTTTTTTTAGCCAGTTATCGTGATGATGTAGCAGGCTCATGTGTGTTGGTAACCCAAGAAGGTACACGTCCATTATTAGTAGAAATTCAATCATTGGTAGATGATGCACACGGTTTCACCCCTAAACGTCTCACAGTGGGCTTGGAACAAAATCGTTTAGCGATGCTATTAGCAGTATTAAATCGGCATGCAGGCATTGCTTGTTTTGACCAAGATGTCTTTTTAAATGCTGTAGGTGGCGTAAAAATCAGTGAACCTGCCGCAGATTTAGCTGTTATTTTGGCGATGTTATCCAGTTTTCGCAACAAACCCTTGCCCCAGAAAATGGTCGCATTTGGCGAAATTGGTTTAAGTGGTGAAATCCGTCCCGTGCCACGCGGCCAAGAACGACTCAAAGAAGCTGAAAAATTGGGATTTAAACGCGCCATTATACCCCATGCTAATTTACCACGCGATCGCAAAGAATTTACTCATTTGCAAATTCACGGCGTTGCCAGCTTATCTGAAGCAGTACAACTGTGTCGCGAATTAAACGAAATTTAATATTTAGAAAATACATTTTAGCGAATCTTAATCCATCATACCCAAACCTGAGATAAAACAAAAAAGTATGAATTAATTTAGTTATGATCAAAATAAACATAAAAAATCGCCCCGAGCAATAAGGCAAGGGGCGCAAAAGGAACACA
>CAKARD010000029.1 GCA_916720425.1 uncultured Kingella sp.
AAATTGGCCTCAATTGCAACACCTGGTTCGGGGGCTAATTTGTTTAAAATGGCTGCAGCACGATCTAAGGCAAACAGACGCAATAACGGATCCTCAAATGATAAATAAAAACGACTGGAACCCGGATCGCCTTGTCGCCCTGCACGTCCACGTAATTGGTTATCAATGCGACGACTTTCATGGCGTTCAGTGCCAATAATATGTAGTCCTCCTGCTTGCATGACTTTGTCGTGTTCTGCTTGCCAACCTTCTTCTAATGCTTTAATTTTTTCTTGTTTGGCTTCATCAGACAACGTTTCATCAGCCAAAATAGCATCAGCCTGATGTTTAACATTACCACCCAACACAATATCTGTACCACGCCCTGCCATATTAGTGGCAACGGTAATCATACCCACTTTACCCGCTTGCGCTACAATTAACGCTTCACGCTCATGTTCTTTGGCATTTAATACATTATGTGGCAAACCCTCACGGTTAAGCAATTGCGACACCAATTCCGAGTTTTCAATTGTAGTCGTACCCACTAAAACAGGTTGGCCGCGTGAATAACATTCTTTAATATCTTTAACCACAGCCTCATATTTTTCTTGTGCCGTACGGAAGATTTTATCGTTAAAATCTTTACGTTGTATGGGTTTATTGGTAGGAATAATCACAGTTTCCAAATTATAAATACTTTGGAATTCATAGGCTTCGGTATCTGCTGTACCCGTCATGCCTGCCAATTTATTATAAAGACGAAAATAATTTTGGAAAGTAATGCTGGCTAAAGTTTGATTTTCTTTTTTAATTGCCACGCCTTCTTTAGCTTCCACAGCCTGATGCAAACCATCTGACCAACGACGACCATCCATTAATCGCCCTGTGTGCTCATCAACAATCACAATCTCAGGTTGCCCATCTTCCCCAGCTTTAATCACATAATGCTGATCCAGATGAAATAAAGTGTGCGCACGCAATGCTGCGATTAAATGATGCATTAACATCAAATTATTAGCTGCATACAAAGATTCACCTGCTTTGAGTAAACCAATTTGCATCAATAATTTTTCAGCATGTTCATGACCACGTTCAGAAAGATTAACTTGTTGATTTTTCTCATCTACCCAATAATCGCCTGTATCACTGTCTTCTTTTTCTTGACGCACCAAATACTTTGGAATTTCGTTCATGACACGATACAATTCAATATTGTCATCTGCTTGGCCCGAAATAATCAATGGTGTACGGGCTTCATCAATCAAAATGCTGTCCACTTCATCAACTACAGCAAAATTCAGCTCACGTTGAACTTTTTGATCTTCGCTGTCTACCATATTATCGCGCAAATAATCAAAACCAAACTCATTATTAGTGCCATAGGTAATATCGCTGCCATAAGCCGCTTTACGACTGAATGGATCTTGATTACTCAAAATCGTACCCACACTCAAACCCAAAAAGTTATACAATGGACGCATAATATTAGCATCACGTTCTGCCAAATAGTCGTTAACGGTTACCACATGCACGCCCTTGCCTGATAAAGCATTCAAATAAACAGGCAATGTTCCCACTAATGTTTTACCTTCACCAGTACGCATTTCGGCAATATTGCCATCATGCAACACCATGCCACCAATTAACTGTACATCAAAATGGCGCATACCCAGCACACGTCGTGATGCCTCACGACATACTGCAAAAGCTTCGGGTAAGAGACTGTCTAATGTTTCACCTTGTGCAATACGTTGTTTAAACTCAGTCGTTTTTGCACTCAGTGTAGCATCGTCAAGTGCTTTTATATCCTCTTCTAATGCGTTAATCTTATTAACTACTTTACGATATTGTTTGAGTAAACGATCGTTGCGACTACCAAATATTTTCTTTGCGAGATTACTTAACATTAAATTTTCCTTGCACTTTATTTTTAGCAAATTGGGTTAATTTTAACATAATTACCCATTAAATAAGGGTATGACCACATAACACAAGGTGCGATGTGGTCATTTTTGTTAGGTTTAACCTGTTTTTACGGTTAGACTACCTCATTTAAAGCGCGAGGAAACAAAATATCATTTTCTAATACAATATGCGACTGCAAATCATCTACAAATTCACGTAATTGCGCATAAAGTTGTTGCCAACTATTACACGCAGTTTCAGGTGGGGTAAGGTTATTGGTTAAGGCTAATAATTGCTCAATCGCATGAGTGTGATCTTCATGTTCCATCATCATCACACGAATAGGCATACCTGCATTGCGTCCCATTCCATTTTTAATCATGGGAAACAACATACGCTCTTCTTTTTGCATATGCGAATTGAGCTCAGCAAACAAATCTTGCAACAAAGGCAACAAATCAGGCGCAATTTCACCTGCATGCATGCTGTTTACTCTTTCAGCCAGGGGTAAAATTGCCGTACCTTGCTGACGGTGAGTGTCGTGAAAACGTGATAAAACATGATCAACCGTACTAGAAAGTGGTGCGGTTTGCCAGATGCTGATTTCATTCATGATGGTGTTCCTTGTGTTATTTTCCCTTTTCTTTGGAGGAAATATTATAACATGGATTTTTTATGAATGTTTTCATATCAAAATGAAAATTTGTACTTGACATTCAGTACAGTATCTTAGAATCCTTTTAGGAAAAATAAAACATCGTCTTAGCCAATAAGACAATCAACACCATCTGACAAAAAACCGCAGTATGAATATATTTTGACCACGCCACTGTTAATGTATGCGTCTTCATTTTATATACTGCAATCACAAAATGGCACAAAATACTCAAGGCTAAAATTAGCTTTAACAATAACTGTGTACCAAATGCACTATTAAATGGGTGCTGCAATACCACCCAATAACGGTGTGCCATCGTCAATCCCGACAAAAACACACCCACCACCACAAAAGGCATGACACGAACAGCACGATAAGATAACGCACGCTCTACCTCACGTCGCGCTTCACGGCTAACACGTTTACTATGCATCACGCTCAAGACTAAGGCTTCAAAAAATACGCCACCGACAAAAGTAATCGCACAATATAAATGAATAATATGCGCATAAGGATACCACTGATTCATCATCGCTCCTTTATGCTGTGGATTTATCTAATGCGCGACGTGCACGTGTTTTTTTGCAAGATAAGATGATTTTTTGCTCGTCATGATTCCAATCTATCTGCACTAAACCACCTTTAGCCAATTTACCAAAGAGTAGTTCATCAGCAAGCGGTTTACGAATTTCTTCTTGTATCAGACGATTCATTGGACGCGCACCCATTTGTGGATCAAAGCCTTTTTTTGCTAAATATTGTTTGAGTGAATCACCATATTGTGCCACAACATTTTTAGTGAGTAATTGTGCTGATAATTGTGCCAAAAACTTATCTACCACACGCAAAATCACTTCTGGTGATAAGGGTGCAAAAGGAATAATGGCATCTAAACGATTACGAAATTCTGGAGTAAATTGCTTTTTAATCGCAATCATCTCATCACCCATTTCACGTTTATTGGTAAAGCCAAATGTGGATTGACTCAACGCTTCTGCGCCTGCATTGGTAGTCATAATAATAATCACATTACGAAAATCCGCCGTGCGCCCCATATTGTCAGTTAAACGTCCCGCGTCCATAACTTGCAATAATACATTGTAAATATCACGATGCGCTTTTTCTATTTCATCTAATAATACGACACAATGCGGTTGTTTATTTACACACTCGGTCAGCAATCCTCCTTGTTCATGCCCAACATATCCTGGAGGCGCACCAATTAAACGCGCTACAGCATGTGCTTCCATATATTCAGACATATCAAAGCGTTGTAGAGACAACCCTAAAGATTGGGCCAGTTGTTTAGCTACTTCAGTTTTACCTATGCCAGTGGCACCTGTAAACAAAAAACTGCCGATAGGTTTATCAGGTAACCCCAACCCCGCACGCGTTATTTTTACCGCTGACACCAGCATATCAATGGCTTTATCTTGCCCAAACACCTGTTTTTTCAAATTTTGTGCTAAATTTTGTAACAGTTGTTTGTCATCTGGGGATACATTGCTTTCAGGAATCCGAGCAACTTTGGCGATAATTTGTTCAATGTGTTTGGCTTCTATGCGCGGGCTACGTTGCGTTGTGGGCAAAATACGTTGCGCTGCCCCAGCTTCATCAATAATGTCTATGGCTTTGTCGGGCAAAAAACGTTCATTGATATATTTGGCAGACAATTCTGCCGCCAACTCTAATGCTTCATCACTGTATGATACCTGATGATGCGCTTCAAACATGGGACGTAAACCACGCAAAATCTGTACTGTTTCTTCTATACTGGGTTCGATCACATCTATTTTTTGAAAACGGCGACTTAATGCATGATCTTTATTGAATATCGTACGGAGTTCTTCGTAAGTGGTTGCGCCAATACAACGCAACTGCCCCTTGGCTAAAGCTGGTTTTAATAGATTACTGGCATCTAATGTGCCGCCTTGCGTTTCACCTGCACCAACAAGAGTATGAATTTCATCAATAAACAAAATAGCATGTTCTATTTGTACTAAATCACGTACAACAGCTTTGACACGCTCTTCAAAATCACCACGATATTTTGTTCCCGCTACCAATGCACCCATATCCAGTGCAAAAACGGTTGCGTTAGCTAAAGCCTCTGGCACTTTTTTTTGTTCAATCAAATACGCTAAACCTTCAGCTAAAGCAGTTTTACCCACGCCTGCTTCCCCCACCAATAAAGGATTATTTTTGCGACGACGACACAATATCTGCAACAAACGCTCCATTTCCATTGTTCGCCCAATAAGTGGATCAATACGTCCTGCACGAACTTCTTGGTTAAGATTTATGGTATAGGCTTCCAATGGATTATCTGCCAATGTTGAATCATTATCATGAGATACAATCGGTTGATGAGATATAGCCATATACTGTTCTACCGATTTTGCCATATCTTCTTTGGTTAAATTATAGTCATCAAGTAATTCTGCCAAATATTCACTTTTGCTATCAAAAATAGCCAGCATGATATCTGGAATATCCACTATCATTCTGCCTTTATCATTAGCAATAATCATGGCATGTTGGATGACCATTTGGAAAGACAAAGAAGGCTTCAATCTCCTTTCTTCCTCATTTTCCCTATCCTCTCCTTCATATTCTGCTTTAGGTGTATTGCGTTCTATTTCATAAATCAGATCATCGGCCAAATCTGGTGCGGCCACCATATTCTGAAGTAGAATATCTTTGGCCACCTTTGAGGTTCCAATGACACCAAAAAATAACAAAGCTTCATTAATATATTCATAATGATGGCTTTCTGCATATCTATACGCAAACTGCAACGCTATTTCTACATCATCAGTAAACATTATATTTCCTCCACAACACACATTAACGGAAAACCTGCTTGTTGCGCCAAAGATAATACTTGTTTTTGTTTCACCTGCGCCACTTCACACGTATAAACACCACACAAAGCCCTACCCTGATGATGAACTCGCAACATAATCGCAACCGCACGCTCTTGTTCCAAGCCAAATACTTCTTGCAGCACCATCACAACAAAATCCATAGTTGTATAATCATCATTTAAAAGCAATACCCCCCATTTTTTGGGTGGTTTTGTTTTTTGATGATCAGGATTTCTCAATACTTGAGTAGTCATAAATTATTTTCACTTCTGTTGTATTTTCCCACTATTTTAATAAAAAATTGCGTATAAATAAAATAAAACTTGACCCAATGTGTTAAAACAAGTAAAAAGCATTTACGGTATATTTAATACCGTTTTGTTTTATTTTTTTAAAAGGCAATTAGTATTATGGCAACTGGTACAGTTAAATGGTTCAATGATGGAAAAGGTTTTGGTTTTATTACCCCAGAAGAAGGAGGTGAGGATTTATTTGCGCACTTCTCTGCAATCAATATGGAAGGCTTTAAAACTTTAAAAGAAGGTCAAAAAGTCTCTTTTGATGTTATTGATGGTCCAAAAGGCAAACAAGCATCTAATATCCAAGCAATTTAAAAGCGAACAGACAGCAAAACAGGCAATCATGACCATTGCCTGTTTTTGTTTAACTTAAATCAGCAAAAAAATCTAATCATACCAGTCTCAAATACCTTTACGATACTTGATTAATTAAGTAAGTCAATAATAACGGAACAGGGCGACCTGTTGCTCCTTTTTGTGCACCCGAATTCCACGCCACACCAGCAATATCCAAATGCGCCCAAGTATAATTTTGAGCAAAATGTGCCAAAAATGTCCCTGCAGTCAGTGTTCCGGCAGGACGACCGCCTATATTTTGCAAATCTGCAAAATTGGATTTGAGTTGCTCTTTATATTCAGGAAATAAAGGCAATTGCCAGGTTTTATCATTACATTGGCGTGAAGCGGCCAATAAAGCATCGGCCAAATCTTGATTATTAGACATTAAACCACTGGCTACATGGCCCAATGAAATAATGCATGCGCCTGTAAGCGTTGCTACATCAATCACTACCTTGGGTTTAAAGTTTTGTTCTACATAAGTTAATGCATCACACAACACCAAACGCCCTTCTGCATCCGTGTTTAAGTTTTCAATGCTGGTTCCATTCATAGATTTTACAATATCACCAGGTTTAGCCGCACCACCATCAGGCATATTTTCACAAGTCGCCACCACCACAACCAAATTAATAGGCAATTTCGCTTTGATCGCTGCAATAAATGTCCCAATCACACTTGCTGCACCACACATGTCATATTTCATCTCATCCATACTTTCACCAGGTTTGAGCGAAATACCACCACTATCAAAAGTCAAACCTTTGCCAACCAATACAATAGGATCAACAGATTTATCAACCGCACCCCAATAACGCAATTCCAATAACTGTGGCTCTTGTATGCTGCCTTTTGCAACACCCCAAAATGAAGGCATGTGTTCACGAATATAATCTTTACCCAAAATTTTAACTTCAGCACCCAATGCACGTGCTTCTTCGGCGGCGGTTTGTGCCAAATAAGTAGGAGTACAAATATTAGAGGGCAGATTGCCTAAATTCTTACACAGGTTTACACCATATAATAATGCTTGTGCTTGATTAAGCGCAGAATCTAATACAGCCGTATGGGTATAAACAAAAGAAACTTCTTGTAATTTAACTGGCTTGGTTTCTTTTTTAAAGCCATCAAAACGATAGCCAGCGGCACCTATTGCTGCCACTATGGCAGATAAAATACGTGGGGCATTTTCTGCACAAAATGGATTCAAATTTACCGAAATATGGGAACATTCCATCGCCCATATTGCCACCTCTTTTGTTACCTTTTGTAGTGTTTCAATAGTCAAATCACTCAAGCGTAATACTGCAAGACGCTGTAAATAGGTCTGACTGGGAATGATAGCACTAATAAAATTAGTCTCTTCTGTTAAATGATCGTACAATAATTTTGCATCTGAGCAATTTAATTGAGATTTTTCAGTACAAACAAATAGTTGTGAATATTTTTCGTTGTTTTCTTGACTGAGAGTAAATAACATCTTCATACTCCATATTGATTAGGTTGTTTAAAAATAATTGTTGACAAATTTTAATGAAATATAAGGCATAAACCAGTTCATATATGATGCATTAAAGATTTGTTCACCAAGATTATACGCTTTTTGCATTGTTGTTTTTCATAGGGCATCATATTTTTTAACGGAACATAGACCTAGTATCCTAAACAATATTTATCTCAACTAAAAAATCACTGGCAAAGAGACTTGGAATATCAATTTTTCCGTAAACCATATCAGTAATCAACTCGACAAAACACATAGTCAACGTAATTATCACATTCATGTTAACTATCACTTTTGATTAAAAATATACATTTTTGGCAAATAAAAAACCAGTACGATATTATTTCGCACTGGTTTTATTCACCTACTAGATTGGTTTGGGTTAAAACATCGATCCAGCCTAAATTTTTATTTTTAGCGCAAATGAGCGCCCACTTTTTCTGCTTCTTCAATTAGTTGCTGAATCAATGGCTCAACAATTTCATCAGTTAGTGTGGTTTCCATGCTTTGCAAAATAATTTTCACCGCCATAGATTTATGGTTTTCAGGTAAACCCACACCGCGATAAACGTCAAATAATTCAATGCTCTGAATTATATCGGATTTCACGCCATTCAATGCTGCCTGCAAATCCGCAAACGCCACATTTTCAGGCAGCACAAATGCCAAATCGCGGCGCACTGGCTGAAATTTAGAAACCGTTTGATAACGTACTTTTTCGGTTGCCAAAATCACGCTCATGTCTAATTCAAATAGCAGCGGAGCTTGTGGCAAATCGTATTTTTGCGTCCATTTCGGGTGCAATTCACCGATGATACCGACATTTTCACCATCAATTTGGATTATCGCGCAACGACCTGGGTGCAATGCAGGATGTTTGGCTTTGACAAATTGCGCGTTTTTGCCTTGCAACAAGGCTTCGACATCGCCTTTCACATCGTAAAAATCTACCGAACGCGCTTTTGCGCCCCATTGTTCAGGCAATACCGAGCCGTAAACCAATCCGCCTAATTTTTCAGTTTGGATAAACTCATTGTTTTGATTGGATTTTTGGAATGTACGCGCAATTTCAAATACACGCACGCGGTTTTGTTTGCGATTCAAATTATTTTGCAAAATCTCAATCAATCCACCCATCAAAGTGGAACGCATCACCGCGTATTGCGCTGCCAACGGATTTTGTAAACGGATAGGATTTTGATTATTCGCAAAATCTTGCTCCCAATCTTCATTAACAAACGCATAACTCACAACTTCTTGGAAACCGCGTTCTGCCATCTTTTGATACACCCCAAAACGAGAACGGCGATTTTCAGGCAGCTTCAACATCGCTAATTTGCCTGCCGTGCGGTCATCTGGAATATTTTCGTAACCGTAAACACGCGCAATTTCTTCAATCAAATCTGCCTCAATTTCAATATCATAGCGAAAACTTGGCGCGGTAACTTGGAAACCATCAACCGTTTTTTCAGGCTGCAAGCCCAAATGGTGCAGAATCATCTCCACTTGTTCGCTGGGAATTTGAACACCTAACATTTTTTCAATGCGTGCGATGCGAACAACAACGGTTTTGTGTTCAGGCAGCTTGCCAATTTCTTCAATTATTTCACCAACTTGTCCACCGCAAATTTCAATGACCAATTCTGTTGCACGTTCAATCGCATCACGTTGTAATTGAAAATCCACCCCCCGTTCAAAACGGAACGAACTATCCGAACCAAAACCATACTGTCTTGATTTTCCTGAAATAATTTCTGGTTTAAACCATGCACTTTCCAATACGATGTTTTGAGTGGTATCAGAAACTGCGCTTGCTGCCCCACCCATTAAACCTGCGATGGATAAAGCTTGTTTTTCGTCCGCAACAACGAGTGTATTATCTGACAATGTAACGGTTTTTTCATTTAAGCATTCAAGCACTTCGCCATTTTTTGCGCGGCGAATATTCAGGCTGCCAACTAATTTATCCGCATCAAAAACATGCATTGGTTGACCCAATTCCAGCATCACATAATTACCAATGTCCACCAACGCGGAAATGCTGCGAATGCCTGCGCGTTCAAGACGTTGCACCAACCAATCGGGACTAGGCGCGGTCGCATTTACATCCGAAACCACACGCGTGATAAAACGCCCACAATCATCAGGCGCGTCAATTTTAACCGCTTGTTTTTGTGTGGTTTGACTAGGAATAGGATTGATTTTAATCGGATTAAATTCGCATTGTGTCAGCGCAGAGACTTCACGCGCCAAGCCTTTAATGCTCAAACAATCGGCGCGATTGGGCGTGATTTTCAGTGTGAATAAAGTGTCGTCCAAATCCAAAAATTCACGGATATTTTGTCCAACAGACGCATTTTCAGGCAGCACCAGTAAACCATCAACGCCATTTTCAGGTA
Source organism: uncultured Kingella sp. (assembly GCA_916720425.1). GTDB lineage: Bacteria > Pseudomonadota > Gammaproteobacteria > Burkholderiales > Neisseriaceae > CAKARD01. The sequence continues at coordinate 9,954 of CAKARD010000029.1, forward strand.
AACCTAACTCTTTGGCAGAACACAACATTCCGTTGGAAACCACGCCACGCATTTTGGTCGGTTTGATTTTGAAATTTTCAGGCAGCACCGCATTCGGCAAAGCGCAAGGTATTTTAATACCCACACGAACATTCGGCGCACCGCACACAATTTGAATTAACTCGCCCGTGCCTGCATCCACTTGGGTAACATTTAGGCGGTCGGCATCGGGGTGTTTTTCCACTGATTTGACTTCAGCCACGACCACACCTGTGAAAGCGGGTGCAGCTGGGTTCATCTCTTCTACTTCCAAACCTGCCATAGTCAGCAAATGGGCAAGTTGTTCTGGGGTTTGATTAATGTTAGCTTGGGTTTTTAACCATGAGTAAGGGAATTGCATTTTTACTGTCTCTTTATTTTTTAATTTTAAAATAGGTTTTAAGGCTGCCTGAAAAGTTAAATCATGTCGTGATGATTTAAATGCTGTTTCAGTTCATTAGCTAATAAAATTTTGTCAAATTCATTGGCAAAACGCGTGGGATTCTGCGGTTCAAAATCGGTAACGGTTTTCAAAAAATCACGAAAATTGGGATTTTTGTCTGCCAATTCATACACCACAGAATAATCCATTTTTTCTTTAAATTTGGCAGGCGACAAAATACTACTTTGTTCAATGTTTTCAAGGTCTAATTGAATGATACCAATGCCAAAACTTTGGCTTAATTTTTGCAAGGATTCTACAAATTGATTATCTTGCTGAATTTTGACTGTTACCAAATAGCCTTCATTTGCCCAACTGGAATTACTGACCGCTTGAAAGAAATTTTCTTTGTAATTAGAATTGTTTAGTTCTTTTTTCAACTCAAACGAAAAAATCTTAATCGGTAAAATATCAAATTTACGGATAAATGGCAGCACATTATTTTTTTGATAATTTGCATATTCAAAATTGACCGCAACCATATCGGGATACAGCCATTTATCCGCGCCTTTTTGCCCTTTATGGCTTTCTTCGTGAAAAATGGTTTTAGAATACGCCTGAAAATAGTCGCTTTGCTGCAAAAAATAGCTCAATACCGTATGTAAATTACGTTCGTGAAAATTAGATTTTTTGGGTGTTTGTATGGTTTCAGGCTGCCTGAAAATGGGTTCTGCTTGTTTTAAAACGTATTGTTTGGGCTTACTGCTGGGAATTTCATCAAAATGAGTTTTATCTGTACTAATTTGTGAATGAAACGTATCTTTTGGCGTTTTACCCGAAAACATTTGCGTTTGTTCATCGTATGTTTTCAAACGATGATGCAACTGATTTTGCAATACAAATTCCCACAGCTCAGATGGCGTAATCGGGCGATTAACCATTTGCATTGCCAAAATCGCCAATTCTGTGAAACTCAATTTTTCGTTTTGCATATTTGTCCTTTTCAGGCAGCCTGAAACCCTTATTTCTGAAACTGTTTCAAGAAATTCAAGTCATTATCAAAGAACAAGCGCAAATCGTTCACACCATAGCGCAACATCGCAAATCGGTCCAAACCAATGCCAAATGCAAAACCCGTGTACTGTTCAGGGTTAATATTCACGTTTTTTAATACGTTAGGATGAACCATGCCACAGCCGCCCACTTCCAACCATTTACCGTTGTCGCCCATGATGTCAATCTCAGCAGACGGCTCGGTAAATGGGAAAAATGATGGACGAAAACGGACTTGCAAATCATCGCGTTCAAAAAAGTGACGAATAAAATCCGTGAACACCGCTTTCAAATCGGCAAAAGTCACGCCTTCTTCCACCCACAAACCTTCGCATTGATGGAACATCGGCGAATGCGTGGCGTCGCTGTCCACACGATACACGCGACCAGGCGCGATAATGCGAATTGGTGGATTTTTCTTATCCAGCATATAACGAATTTGAATCGGCGAAGTGTGCGTACGCAATACATCACCATTTTCTACATAGAATGTGTCTTGCATGGCACGTGCAGGATGATTTTGCGGAATATTCAAGGCTTGGAAATTGTGGAAATCATCTTCAATTTCGGGGCCATCTGCTACTTCAAAACCCATGCTACGGAACAATTCTTCTACGCGTTGGCGCGTGAGCGTTACGGGGTGCAAACCGCCCAAACTTTGTCCACGCGCAGGCAGTGTGACATCCAATGCTTCTGCAGTGAGCTGCGCTTGTAATTTGGCCTCAGCGATTTGAGCTGATTTGGCATCGTAGGCTGCCTGAAACTGTTGTTTGCATTCGTTGATGTGTGCGCCGATCGTTTTGCGTTCTTCTGGCGACATTTTGCCCAATTGTTTAAGCAAAAGATTAAGCTCACCAGTTTTACCAAGGTACTGTGCTTTAATGCGTTCTAAATCTTGTTGATTTTGAACTGATTCAAGTGCCAAAATACCTTGTTGAACAACATGACTTGCGTTATTTTCCATGATAAAAAAATAGTATTTAAAAAATTGTAAAGATAGGCATTTTAACCTAAATCAATTATATATTGGCAAATAATTGGGTTAAAACTCGCTCAATTGCAGACTGAGTTTTTTCCTTATCACCATCACTATTAATGACAGCATAATGTTTAGGATCTTGAGCCGCACGTTGTAAATACACCTGCCGTACACGTTGGAAAAATGCTGCTTGTTCTTGTTCAAAACGATCTTTTTGACGACTACCCTCAATGCGTTGCATGGATACTTCTAAGGGAACATCTAAAATGATTGTCAAATTCGGACGAATATCACCTTGTACCCATTGTTCTAATTGAGCAATATCCAATAAGGATAAACCACGCCCTCCCCCTTGATAGGCAAACGTGGCATCAGTAAAGCGATCACTCACAACATGAATACCTTGACGCAATGCAGGTAAAATCACATCTTCTAAATGCTGTTGTCGTGCAGCAAACATAAGTAAGGTTTCAGTGCGTAATGATATGTTACTGCTAGGATCAAGTAAGAGTTCGCGCAATTTTTCGCCTAAGGGTGTGCCACCTGGCTCACGCGTAAATACAACGGGCAATTTTTTTGCATTAAACCATTCTTTAATCACATTCAGCTGCGTAGTTTTACCTGAACCATCTATGCCATCTAGAGTAATAAATTGCGCTGTCATCATCATCTTCCTAGTTAAATAAAATTTAAATTCTATTCTTCATCACTTGGTAAAATCACATGCTGTTCTGGACGTCCATTATGATAATGAGTATTTTGTGAGCTTGCACCATTGGTGTAATAAACACCCGTACCATTGGGATAGCGTTGTTTAACATGCATTTTGCCATCTTCACCTTGATAAGTATCCCATGTGCAAGCAGATAAACCTAAGACCAAAGATAAAAATAAAAAAGTACGAGACATTTTATGATCCTTAAATATAAAAAAGCAGATTGTACTCTTTTCTACTATAGTGAACATTGATATAATACTCCAAATAGAGAGGTGGATGAGTGGTTTAAGTCGCACGCCTGGAAAGCGTGTATACGTGAA
>CAKARD010000030.1 GCA_916720425.1 uncultured Kingella sp.
GAAATTCGCGGTCAATTACTTAACATTGCCCCACACGCTGAGGTGGGCTATATTATGAATGATGATAGCCATAATCAAACTTGGCAAGCATTACAACAACGTTTTCAAAACAAACCTGAAGTTCTAGCCAGCGCCCCTTATATTGCAGGACAAGGACTCATGGCGCATTCGGGTGAAGTACGTGGCGTACAATTACGTGGTATTTTGCCCAGTGAAGAAAAGAAAGTTGTGGATTACGCCAATAATATGGTTGTAGGCAATTTTGATGATTTGCAGCCAGATGAATTTGGCATCATCTTAGGCGACGGTTTAGCCCAATCTTTGGGTGTCAATAAAGGTGAAAAAATCACCATCATCACCCCAGAAGGCAATGTGACCCCTGCAGGAGTCGTACCACGACTCAAACAGTTTAGCGTCGTTGGTATTGTAAAAACAGGGGTAGAAGAAGCTGATAACAACCTAACTTTAATCCATTTGGCTGATGCACAAAAATTATACCGTGCTGATGATTCTGCGATTGCATTGCGATTACGACTTACCGACCCACAAAACGCACCCAGCATTATGCAACGCATTTTGCCCCTAAGCGAACGCACCACATTATGGGCACAAGATTGGACAGATAATAATCGCAGCTATTTCAATGCAGTAGAAATGGAAAAGCGTATGCTCAGTCTCTTACTCACTTGTATTATTGTTGTGGCGGCGTTTAATTTAGTTTCTTCTTTAGTTATGGCAGTGAATGAAAAACAGGCTGATATTGCTATTTTGCGTACATTAGGCTTAACACCCTTTGGCATAATGAAAATCTTTGTTGTACAAGGTATGGTTGCAGGTATATTGGGAACATTAACAGGTTTAATTTTAGGTTTAATTTTGGCGATCAATATTGGTGCCATTATTCAGTGGATAGAAGAAATAACAGGTTCACATTTAATCAGTGCAAAAGTGTATTTTATTGATTACTTACCCAGTGATGTTCAAGTCAGTGATGTCATCAGTGTGGTATCCATTTCACTTGCGCTATCATTTATTGCCACGCTTTACCCCAGCTGGCGTGCCGCACAAACCCAACCTGCGGAGGCTTTACGTTATGAATAATTCATCCATTATCCTATGCCAGAATGTGGGTAAAACGTATCAAGATGGGCATTTAAACGTTAATGTTTTGCACGATTTAAACTTGCAAATTAGTGCAGGTCAAAGTGTTAGTATTATCGGTGCCTCAGGCAGTGGCAAATCCACTCTATTACATTTATTAGGTGGATTGGATCAACCCAGCACAGGTACGATTGAGCTTATCGGGAAAAATATTGCCACATTAAGTCAAAGCAAATTGAGTCTATTACGCAATCAATATTTAGGTTTTGTATATCAATTTCATCATTTATTGGCAGAATTTAGCGCACTAGAAAATGTGATGATACCCTTGCTAATTGGTAAAACACCCCGCAAACAAGCACAAGAAATTGCAACACATATGCTAGAAAAAGTAGGATTGGCAGAACGCATACAACATCGTCCCACTGAATTATCAGGCGGCGAACGACAACGTGCCGCCATTGCTCGTGCCCTAGTCAATCAACCAAAATGCTTACTGGCTGATGAACCAACGGGCAACTTAGATCGCAAAAATGCGCATCATGTTTTAGATTTAATGCTACAGCTACAAAGCGAATTTAATACCGCCTTAGTAGTGGTAACCCACGATGATGAATTGGCGCAACGTTTTGAACGCACGCTGATTATGCAAGATGGCGCGTTATACAATTAATTCATATGGCAATGTGACCACTTTGCAAAATGCTTGAATATTTTCGTATGTGGTTAGACATTGCCATGCGATTTTCTTAATATCCCCAAAGTTGCACAAAACTAAATTGACTTCGCGTCTTTAAACCCACGCTTTAAATGCACCATCAACAAAGCCACTGCTGCAGGTGTGATTCCAGAAATGCGACTGGCTTGTCCCACTGTTTCGGGTTGATACAAATTCAATTTTTGTTGTACTTCAGTAGACAAACCTTTTACTGTGCTGTAATCCATATTTTGTGGCAATTTAGCGGTTTCAATATCACGACGCGTACCCATTTCTTCATTTTGGCGATCAATATAGCCTTGATATTTCACTTGAATTTCCACTTGTTCCACCACATCGGCGGTGAGCGGATTTTCAGGCAGCGCGTTTGGCAGCGTCATCAGTTTGGCATAATCTAAATTTGGTCGGCGCAATAAATCGTGCAAATTGGCTTCACGCGACAATTTTTGCCCAAACACGCGTTCTTGTTCACTTTCAGGCAGCTTTAACGGTGTGTACCAAGTGGATTTAAGACGTTGAATTTCTTGTTCAATTTGTTCACGTTTGCGTTCAAATGCTTGCCATTGTGTTTCGGATACCAAACCGATTTTGTAGCCATCTTCAGTCAAACGCATATCAGCGTTGTCTTCGCGCAACTGCAAACGATATTCAGCGCGAGATGTAAACATACGATATGGTTCATTCACGCCTTTGGTAATCAAATCATCTACCAACACGCCCAAATACGCTTGTTCACGGCGCAATAGCAACGGGTCTTGTTCGCGGACAAATTGCACCGCGTTTGCACCTGCCAACAGACCTTGTGCAGCGGCTTCTTCATAACCTGTCGTGCCGTTGATTTGTCCTGCAAAAAATAGTCCCGAAATGGTTTTGGTTTCCAAGCTGGCTTTCAAATTGCGTGGGTCAAAATAATCGTATTCAATCGCGTAACCTGGGCGCAAAATGTGCGCATTTTCAAGTCCTTTCATACTGCGAACGAGTGCCAATTGAATGTCAAACGGCAAACTCGTTGAAATGCCGTTGGGATAATATTCGTGCGTGGTCAAGCCTTCGGGTTCTAGGAAAATTTGATGGCTGTCTTTATCAGCAAAACGGTTAATTTTATCTTCAATAGACGGGCAATAGCGCGGCCCAACACCTTCAATTTTACCTGTAAACATCGGGCTGCGGTCAAAGCCACTGCGGATAATTTCGTGTGTTTTCAAGTTGGTATGTGTAATCCAGCACGAAATTTGTTGGGGATGCATGGCCACGTTACCACGCACTGAAAACACTGGCGTAGGCGTGTCACCTGCCTGTTCGGTCAATTGACTAAAGTCAATGGTTCTCCCATCAATGCGTGGTGGGGTACCCGTTTTTAGTCGTCCTTGTGGTAAATTCAATTCACGCAAACGCGTTCCCAAAAATTGTGCGGCAGGATCGCCCGCTCGTCCCCCTGAATAATTCTCTAAACCAATATGAATTTTTCCTGACAAAAACGTACCCGCTGTCAATACAATTGCCCGTGCACGAAACTCCACGCCCATTGCAGTCATAACACCGCACACGCGTCCCCCCTCAAGAGTGATATCTGTTACCGCTTGCTGGAATAAATCTAAGTTTTCTTGGTTTTCTAAGGCATAACGAATGGCAGCTTTATACAAAATACGATCAGCTTGCGCACGCGTTGCTCTCACTGCTGCACCTTTGCTGGCATTGAGTCGGCGAAATTGAATGCCCGCTTGATCCGTTGCCAACGCCATCACCCCTCCCAAAGCATCCACTTCGCGTACCAAATGCCCCTTACCAATACCGCCAATCGCTGGATTGCATGACATCTGTCCCAAAGTTTCAATATTATGCGTTAACAATAAAGTTTGTGCGCCCATGCGTGCTGCTGCTAGCGCCGCTTCCGTGCCAGCATGGCCACCACCAACCACAATCACATCATAAGTTTTAGAATAAATCATGTGTATGCCTGTTTTAAGTTATTTTGCTCATCATTGTACGCGGTTTTGCCATACTTTGTCGTGCCTTATGCTATACTTAACCATTCATTTTCCCACTTAATAAAGGATAGCAAAATGGCTATTGAAAAAAACAATGTAGTCAGCCTACATTACAAAATGTACGATGCTGACAACAATCTTTTAGATGAAACCTCAGACCAACCACTAGAATATTTACACGGTGGTTATGATGGCATTTTTCCCTTAGTGGAAGAAGCATTACAAGGTAAAAATGTGGGTGATACCATTGAAGTATCCATGCAACCTGACGATGCATTTGGCGAACAAGATCCAGAATTGGTACGCATTGAAGATTTAAGTGTATTTCCAGTAGAAGTAGAATTGGGCATGATGTTTGAAGCCGATACCCCAGAAGGTGATGTAATCATTTATCGTGTAGTCGATATTGCCGATGGTAAAGCCGTAGTCGATGGCAACCATCCTTTGGCAGGTTTACCCATTCGTTTTGTTGCTACCGTTGACAGTGTTCGTCCTGCCAGTGCCGAAGAAATCTCACATGGGCACGCACACGGGGCACACGGTCATCATCACTAATCCAAGCAATATTCAACCGTTTTCGCATATTGATCTACGCGAAAACGGAACTTAACCCACACATCTGATATGAATGCCCATCACTTGATTCTTGCGTCCCAAAGTCCACGCCGTGCCGAAATTTTACAACGACTAGGCTATACCCTACACACTCACGCCGTAGATATTGATGAAACACCGCATCCCAAAGAAAAACCACAGGATTATGTACAACGTCTTGCTATAACCAAAAATCATACCGCCCATGCACAATTAAGCCACGATAAAATACATATACCTATTATCAGTGCCGATACTTGCGTCGCACTGAATACACAAATTCTAGGTAAACCCAGTCATCAGGAACACGCCGCAACAATGCTCCGTTTACTCTCTGGCAAAACCCACCAAGTTTATACAAGTGTCGCAGTGCAATATCAAGGCATATTACGCTATGTGGTTCAAACCAACCACGTTACATTCAAAACTCTGAGCGAACAGGAAATAACCGCTTACATTGCCACAGGAGAGCCTATGGATAAAGCAGGTTCATATGGCATTCAAGGTTTAGGTGGTCTATTTGTTTCTCATTTAGCAGGCAGTTTTACAGGCGTAATGGGTTTACCGATTTTTGATACTGTGCAACTTTTACAACAATATGGCATAGAAACGCCGCCATTTGGTTCTTGATGTATGACAAAATACCTTCCCGCTCCACTGAGTCGCCGTTTATTTGCGTTAATTTATGAAAGCTTGCTAATTGGTTCAGTCAGTATATTGACAGGATTTGTTGCAGGCGTAATTAACACGCAAATTAATGCACACATTGCACAACCATACTACATTACCGTACCACTAACCACAATTTTACTCCTGATGTCATGGTGGTATTATTTTAAAGCAAACTGGCATTTAGAAGGTCAAACATTAGCAATGCGAACATGGAAAATTGGCTTAATAGATCACGCAGGCAAACGCCCTCATCCACGCCGCCTATTGATTCGTTTTTTATGGGCAAGCGTATTATTAATTTTTGTCCCTCTGATGATCTATGCCATTTTGCAACATATGGGTTGGCATGGTAAAACGGTAGCCGCAACTGCACTATTTTGGTGGATACTACCATGGGGCTATGCCATATTTGACCCACGCAAACAATTTTTATACGATCATTTAGCTGGGACAGAACTCATCGATTTGCGATCTAAAGATTAATTTTTTAAAAATAAGCATATTCACTTGAATAGAAAAGAATAATTAGCGATAATCCGCCCCTAAATCAACATGAAAGAGACCCCTATGACTTTAACTAAAGCAGAATTGGCCGATATACTTGTAGATAAAGTAGGTAATATCAGCAAAAGTGAAGCAAAAGAAATCGTAGAACTATTTTTTGAAGAAATTCGCACCACTTTGGCAAATGGTGAAGAAATCAAAATTTCAGGTTTTGGTAATTTTCAATTACGCAACAAACCGCAACGCCCTGGTCGTAATCCTAAAACAGGTGAGGAAGTACCCATTACTGCTCGCCGCGTGGTAACTTTTCACGCCAGCCAAAAACTCAAAGGCATGGTAGAGCATTATTATGACAAACGCTAAATTTCCTCCTTTGCCTGCCAAACGCTATTTTAGCCGTGAAGAAGCCTGCGCTTTAGCAGGGATTTTGCCCGAGCAACTACTAGAATGGCAACGACAAGAAGGCGGGTTGATTGGAAAAGGCAATCACACTTTTACACGTCAAGATGTCATCAATCTACGTCAATTAAATCATGGCATTAGCGATTATTTTGCACGAGAAGCCTTGGACACCCATGGCGACCCAGTAATCAGTGCTGCCCAAATGCGTGATTCATTGCAAACTATGCTTACACAATTTGAAAAAGCACTTGCGAAATAGCATAAATATTATTATAATTCCACCCTTATTGTCGGAGTGTGGCGCAGTCTGGTAGCGCACTTGCATGGGGTGCAAGGGGTCGAAGGTTCGAATCCTTTCACTCCGACCAAAATTTAGAAAGTCAGCTGATTTTTCAAGCTGGCTTTTTTAATTTATTAATCCATAAAAAACCGCTATAAGCCTTAACTTATCGCGGTTTTAGCAACAAAACTTAATTATTTGGTTTCTGGTACACGTAAGCTATTATCTTCACCAAACCATTTAGTATAGATTTTTTCGTATGTACCATCTTCTTTGATCTTTTTCAAACCACTATTGATTTTGTTAATCAATTCAGTATTACCTTTTTTTACCGCAAACGCTACGCGTACATCTGCATCTTTATCATATACACTGGTATAGACTTTAGGTTTATTTGGATCTTTATTCTCAATATGATGATAACTTAATACGCCCGCATCACCCACAACGTAATCAGCATTACCTTTAGCAAAGGTAATATATGCATTATACATACTTTTCTCGGGCACAATATTCGAAACTTGAGCTTTTTTCAATTCATCAAAAGTATATGAACCCTCTTGTACAGCTACTTTAGCGTTACCTAACTCTGCCAAAGTCATAGCGGTTCCACTTTCTTTACCCATAATCACGTTAGGTGCGTAAGCATAAGGTTTGGACATTTCAGATTGTGCCAATCGCTCTGCGCTCATGCCCAAACATGCTGCCAAAATTTGGTATTGGCCATCTGCCAAATTAGGAAACAAATCTGAACGTTTTAATGCAGACACAAAATCTACACCAAAGCCTTCTTTTTCACCAATAGCACGCAAAATATCTATATCAAAACCAACGATTTGACCTGATTCGTTTTGAAAATCAAACGGCGGGAAGTTAGCATCCGTGCCTACAATATAGCGTTCGGTAAAGTTTTGTTGTTTTTCAGCAACGCCAACGGGTGCGCTGGCTGCTTGAGTGCTAGCTGGCGTATTATTTTGCGCTTCATTATTGTCGCTACAAGCGGTCAATGCTAATAGACAAGATAAAAATAAAGCTGTTTTTTTCATTAGTTAAGATCTCCGTAAATAAATTGTTTATATTATAAAACCACAATATATGTCACCGCAAACATTGCTATGTTTGAATCATTATGCCAAATATAGCTATCCAAAGAGCTAATGCGTTACAATAAAATTGAGTTATATTAGTATATTATATTAAAACAGACGAATACATCTTAAATTAACCTAATAGTTTTAATATGTAAAAACTATTTCATGTAAAAAAGAAACTGACAAAGGAATCACAGAATGAAATTCTCTCAATTTGGTCATAAATTCACCCAAAAGAGCGGTATTTTGCAATTAATGGACGATTTGGGTAACGCACTCAATAGCAATCAGCCTATTAATATGTTGGGTGGCGGCAATCCCGCGCGTATTGCTGCAGTAGATGAAGCGTATGCAGCAGTATTGCAACACATTACACAATCTGATGTTGCTGTACAAAATGTGGGCAATTATTCTACACCACAAGGTGATGCGGGTCTGATTAATGCTTTGGTTGCATTTTTTCGCCGTGAATATGGTTGGGCTATTTCAGCAGATAATATTGCGTTAACCAATGGCTCACAAAATGCATTTTTCTATTTATTTAATTTATTTGGTGGGGCATTTGATGATGGGGATAAGGCAATTTTGTTGCCACTTGCCCCCGAATATATTGGTTATGCCGATGCACATGTTAAAGGCCAACATTTTATTACCGTTGCACCTCGTATTGAAGCCGTATCATATCAAGATCAAGAAGGTTTTTTTAAATATCGTGTAGATTTTGATGCGCTAGAAAATTTGCCAGAACTTGAAAACGGTCAAATAGGAGCCATCTGTTGTTCACGCCCAACCAATCCTACAGGCAATGTTTTAACCGATGATGAAATGGCACGTTTGGATATTTTGGCGCAAAAATACGGCATTCCACTGATTATTGATAATGCCTATGGTATGCCGTTTCCCAATATTATTTATAGTGATGCTACCCTTACTTGGCACGACAATATTATTCTATGTTTTAGTTTGTCTAAAATTGGTTTGCCAGGAGCACGCACAGGTATTGTTTTAGCGACACCCAAAGTAATACAAGCCATTAGTAGTTTAAATGCAATTGTAAATTTAGCCCCCACACGCTTTGGCGCAGCAATCGTGACACCTTTAATTGAAAATGGGTGTTTGGTTGAGTTATCTAACCAAGCTATTAAACCTTTTTATCAACGACAAGCTCATTTAGCCATTGAATTACTCAAACAAGAGTTAGGCGATTATCCTTTGCGTATTCACAAACCCGAAGGAGCAATATTTTTATGGTTATGGTTTGAAAATTTGCCCATTACATCACAAGAATTATACGAATGCTTAAAAGCAGAGGGGACATTAATTATTCCTGGTGAGTATTTTTTTGTGGGCTTAGATTACACAGATTATCACCATGCCCATGAATGCATACGCATGAGTATTGCGCAAGATGATGATACGCTGCGCAAAGGAATTGCCTGTATTGGCAAAGTGATTCGTAAACTTTACACAAAAAAAACATAAATAAACTTATCTATCCCAATTTTTTGTATATTATTCGTTTCTCTATTATGTATTAAAAGGAAATACATTATGTTGAATATTACTCGTGTCGCTTTAATGTTGGCTATGGCAGCTGCAACCACACCTGTTTTGGCAGATAACGATCACTTGTATTATGAACAAAATCGTAGCCAATACATCACCTATGAAAAAGCTTCACAAATTGCTACAGAAGCTACAGGTGGCGGACAGGTTACCGATATTGAATTTGATCGCAGCCTCTCACAAGCCGATCATTTTGATGTAGAAGTGCGTAAACCTAATGGTCAAGAATATGATGTTAAAATTGACGCTAAAACAGGCAAAGTTATTTCTAAACGCTTAGATGATTAATCATACTTTTGCCCTCTTATCAAAGAGGATATCATGACATCAGGTTATAGTGAACAGCTTATTCACTATAACCATTTTTATTAATTATTGCGCGATGCTGGCAGCACTGGCTTCTTTAATCGCATTAGTAGCACTGTCCTCATTCCAATTAGCTGGAAATTTATAACCTACATATTTAGTTTTGGCAAAGGACTTAAACTCATCACTATTATACGCGTTGGTAACATCTTTTACCCACTTACTGTCTTTATCTGCCCGACGCACGGCCGACCAGTTTACATAAGCAAAACTGGGTTCCAAAAACAAAGTATCAGTTAATTTCATGCCACTAGACATGGCATAATTACCATTCACAATTGCAAAATCTACATCAGAGCGACTTCGTGGCAAATTGGCCGCTTCCATTTCTACCAGTTGGATATTTTTAGTATTTTCGGCAATATCTGCTTTGCTCGCTTTCAGTGGATCAATGCCCTCTTTAAGTTTAATCCAACCCAATTCATTTAACATCACCAAACCACGTGCAAAATTAGAAGGATCATTAGCCAATGATACCGTGCTACCATCTTTGACCTGATCCAACGCAGTTAATTTACCTGCATAAATACCTAATGGCGCAGTAGGAACTTGGAATACTTCAACTAAATCCAAATTGTGTTCTGCTTTAAAGCTATCTAAATAAGGTTTGTGTTGAAAAATATTAATATCAATGGCATTATCTGCCAAAGCTTGATTTGGCGTAACATAATCAGGAAATTCAGTAATGGTTACTTTATAGCCTTGTTTTTCTAAAATGCCTTTAATACTTTCACGCACTTGATCACCAAAATCTCCTGGAGTCACGCCAAAGCGGATTTCGGCTTTTTCTGTTGTTGAACCACCACAAGCCGATAAGGCTAATGCCACAATCCCTAAAAGAGAAAGTTTCCATACAGTTTTCATAAAATATTCTCCCAAAAAGGTTAACGTTTATTGAGTTTATTAGCAAGCCAATTACCCAAACTTTGAATAATAATAACCATTAATGACAGTAAAATCACTACAGCTGTCATCACATCAGGCATATAACGTTGGTGACCATAGCGTATACCCAAATCTCCAATGCCACCACCGCCAATCATGCCAGCAGCGGCACTTTCTCCCAAAATCGCAATGGTTAAAATGGTTACGCTTAACACCAAGCCTGAACGCGCTTCATTAAGCAATACCTTAAAAATAATTGTCAATCGTGATGCGCCCATTGCCTGTGCCGCTTCTATTACACCACGTGGAATTTCTTTCAGATTTTGTTCCACCAAACGCGCAAAATAAAAACTTGCCGCCGTACTCAACGATACGCATGCTGCTACAGGTCCAAATGTCGTCCCCACGATCAAACGTGTCAGTGGCATTAATACAATCATCAAAATCACAAATGGAAAAGAACGCATAAAATTCACCAAAATACCTAATAATTGGTGTATAGGGCGATGAGCAAAAATCTGTCCATCGGCACTGGTGAATAAAAATATACCTAACAAACCACCCAAGATCACGCCCACCACAGTAGAAATTCCCACCATTGTTAACGTTTGTCCCAAGGCTTGATAAAAGTCAGGCAATAATTTTTGAATATTATCTAGATTCATTATATATCCTAATCATCACGCAAAAGTTCTTTGCCAATGGCAGATTGTGCCAAAATCATACCATCTTGCACTTGTGCCACTTCCAATAACTGTCCCTGATGTAATAATGCCGTGCGATGACACAGTTTCTTAATCACGCCCATTTCGTGCGTTACAATCACAACTGTTACATTAAAACGCGTATTAATTTCTTTTAAACAACTCAACACACTACGCGTGGTAATCGGATCAAGAGCAGAAGTTGGTTCGTCAGCCAAAATAACTTTTGGATTAGGAGCAAGCGCACGAGCAATGCCCACACGTTGCTTTTGCCCACCTGATAACTGTGCAGGATAATGTTTAGCCCGTTCAGTTAAATCTACAATTTCTAAACACTCTGCCACACGAAAATGGATTTTATTTTTATCCCAACCCGCGATTTCCAAAGCAAACGCCACATTTTCTGCTACTGTACGATTGCTTAACAAATTAAATTGCTGAAAAACCATACCAATATTTTGTCGCGCATGGCGTAATAACGCAGGTGATAGTGCTGTTAAATCCTGTCCATTTACCCACACCTTGCCTGTATCAGGGCGTTCTAATAAATTAATTAAACGCAGTAAGGTTGATTTACCCGCACCAGAATAGCCCATTAAACCAAAAATTTCACCTTGTTCTATTTCTAAAGATAAAGGTTCCACCGCGTTAAACCAAGTTTTATCACGCGTTTGAAATTTTTTGGAAACATTTTCTAATATAATCATAATTATCTAAAATAATAAAACCCGTAGCAACAAGCAACGGGCATAATTTAATATAGATTAATACTCTTTCACGTTTAGCTGTTTGCCCGCAAACTGTGCAAAATCGGTTAAAACTACAAGATAAGCAATGTAACGATAATGCATTATCCTGTCAATACACATTCATCATATACATAATAAATTATAGCAAATTAAAATTTAAATTATTAATAATATAAATTGCAAAATAATTTTTAATAGTTTATTATTCTCCCCGTTATAAACCAAACAATTTAATTGGAGAAAATTATGTCAGTTAACATTAAAACTGCTGCTGAATTAGAAGGCAAAAATGTTCCTTCAGTTGTATTCCATACACGTCAAGATGATGCTTGGGTAGATGTTTCTACTGATGATTTATTTAAAGGTAAAACAGTAGTTGTATTCTCTTTACCTGGTGCGTTTACGCCTACTTGTTCTTCTACTCATTTACCACGTTACAATGAATTGGCTGCCGAATTTAAAAAACGCGGTGTAGATGATATTATTTGTATTTCTGTTAACGACACTTTTGTCATGAATGCTTGGTTGGCTGATCAAGATGCAGAAAATATCACTGTTGTGCCTGATGGTAATGGTGAATTCACTAAAGGCATGGGTATGTTAGTTAGCAAGGAACAATTAGGTTTTGGCGATCGTTCATGGCGTTATTCTATGCTGGTAAAAGATGGCAAAATTGAAAAAATGTTCATTGAACCAGTAAAAGATGGTGATCCCTTTGAAGTATCTGATGCGGATACCATGTTAAAATACATTGATCCAAAATGGGAACCTCATGAATCAGTATCTATCATCACCAAACCAGGTTGTCCATTCTGCGCCAAAGCTAAAGCATTGTTGAAAGAAAAAGGTTATGCATTTGAAGAAATCGTATTAGGTCGTGATGCTTCTATCACTTCTGTACGTGCCATCACTGGTAAAGCAACTGCACCTCAAGTATTTATTGGTGGTAAATACATCGGTGGTAGCGAAGATTTAGAAGCTTATTTTGCTAAGAAATAATTTTATTTTTTAAAATAGCTCCTTAATTCCTATTTAAGTGGTGTAACAGTTTTCTCCTCCTTTTCTGTTACACCCCCCGATTGGTTTTATAACCATTCGGGCAAGCAAATGTTGATATGTTTGTTTGCCCGAATGGTTTATTATTTTATGTGAATAATAAAAATTATCTTCGTTTGGAAGAAATAGAAATAGAGACCTTTGCAAAATTCCTCTTCCCCAACAGCCGAAATCCAAACACAGGTTTTCGGCTGTTTTTGTTTCAAAT
>CAKARD010000031.1 GCA_916720425.1 uncultured Kingella sp.
CCTGTTTTGCTGTGTTTAAGGGTTCAGCCCGTTGAATCAAACACGCTTGTGAATGAAAAATGACTTCAACTTCCTTCAAACCATTGGCTTCTAAAGTGGCACCTGAAGAAACCAAATCACAAATTGCCACCGCCAAACCCGCACTGGGTGCAACTTCTACCGAACCATTGAGTAAACAGCTTTTGAACGACAACCCTTTATCCTGCATATAACGGCGCAATAAATGTGGATAGGAAGTAGCGATACGCTGATGATTCAAATCTTGGATACTTTGATAATCCCAGTCTTTTTCTACCGCTAAAGATAAACGGCATGCACCAAAATCTAATTGACGCAATTTTTTATATGCCACCGTTTCACCTGCGGCATAACGTGCCAATGCAGCTTCTTCTAGCACATTTTCGCCAATAATGCCCCAATCCACCACACCATCAAATACCAATCCAGGAATATCATCATCACGCACACGCAAAATTTCAATAGGCATGTTTTCGGAGTATGCAATTAAACGCTGTTCATTCCAATTAATTTTTATGCCACATTGTTTGAGCAAATCATGGCAATTTTCATGCAGACGCCCTTTTTTTTGTAACGCAATTCTTAAACGATTATTTTGCATGATTGATTCCTTTCTCTTCTCTTAAATGCAAAAACCCCCAAGGCGCAAAACCTATGGGGGCTGGAAAAATATTTTCGCAACGTTGATAAAGGGTTTAGGTAGCACCAAGCACTTGAACAAGAATATTCAAGTGATGGTGATGAACAATGATACCTAAACCAAACATATTTACAAAACCTTACGAATGAAATTTTTAAACACTATACAATTATTTGTTCAATAGTACAAGTTAAAAAAACATATTTTAAGAATAGAGGATATATTTTTGATTTTAGTCAATTTTATTTTGATGTGTGTTGTGATTTAAAGGAAAAGGTATGAAGTGTACGCTGTACGGTATCGACAATGGCTTGTGTTTGTGGATCAATTTCTACATTAATCATATCTCCCACTTTGCGCGAACCAAATAATGTTTGTTGCAAGGTTTCGGGAATCAGATGGACGTTAAATTCATGATCGGTTACATTACCAATCGTCAGACTGCATCCGTCTAAACCAATAAATCCTTTAGATAAAATATACGGCGCAAGAGCAGAAGGTAGTTGAAACCATAATGTGCGGTGATGTTCTCTCTGTTCAATTCGGGTGATGGCGGTTTTTGTCATGATGTGACCACTCATTAGGTGTCCACCAATTTCATCACCCAAATGAGCGGCACGCTCTATGTTGATTTTATCGCCCGCACACAATGCGCCCAAATTGGTTTTTGCCAATGTTTCTGCCATTAAGTCAAAAGAAACCTGATTGTCATTGATCTGGGTGATGGTGAGGCAACAGCCATTGTTGGCAATGGACGCACCAATTTTCAAGTCATGTGTTAAGTGTTGGGGTAATGCAACTGTGTAGCGACGAAAATCGGGGCCATCTTGTTTTATCGCAACCAGTGTACCTAATCCTTGTACAATACCTGTAAACATAATTTATTCCTTAGTTTCTTCTTTAATGCGTGTTGCCATGAGTGTGTGTAGGCGGCGTTTGTCGGCACGGGCCACGTTAAACAAAAAATCACCAAGTATCACCTTTTCACCACGAACAGGCAAATGCCCTAACTGATGTATGATTAAACCACCAATTGTATCAGCCTCTTCGTCGCTAAATGTGGTACCAAAATAGGCATTAATATCTACAATTTCAGTGGTTGCATTAATGCGCCAGCGTTCGGCAGAGACAGGGAAAATATTGTCTGCACTGTCATCTGCATCAAATTCATCTTCTATTTTGCCGACAATTTGTTCTATGATATCTTCAAAAGTGATGAGGCCAGAAATGCCACCGTATTCATCTACTACAATGGCCATATGATGGTGCTGAGTTTGAAACTCTTTGAGTAAACTATTGAGTGTTTTGCCTTCGGGAACAAATAAAGCTGGGCGCAAAATGTGTTCTAGGCGAAATCCTTCAGGATTTTGTATATATTTTAGTAAATCTTTGGCGTGCAAAATTCCTACCACATGATCTTTGTCTTCGGCAATGACAGGAAAGCGTGAATGAGCGGTATCAATAATATAAGCAATAATACGTTCTATGCTGTCGGTAATTTTTATTACATCCATTTGCGCACGAGTGAGCATGGCATCGCGCACATGTTGTTGATGAAAATGCAATAAATTTTCACAGCGCAATAAGGTATCACTGTCGATAATGGCTTGACTGCTCGCTTGGCGTAAGGTTTGGCGTAATTGGTCTAAGGTTTCGGGGAGGTGTTTGCCTGACAATTTTTGGCGCAGGCGTTGCCACAATGAGGTCTCATCCATGATTTTAATGGGGTTATGCAATGTAAGGATTGGGAATATTTAATTGTGCCAAAAGTTTAACTTCTAAGGCTTCCATTTGCGCCGCTTCTTTTTCGTCTATATGGTCAAAGCCAACAAGATGCAATGTACCATGGATCAACAAATGCGCAAAATGATGAATAAAAGGTTTACCTTGTTCAAGTGCTTCACGTTGCACAACTTGGGGGCAAATGATTAAATCACCACGCAATACAGGATCATTTTGTGGCAATACAATTTCCCCTTCATTGAGTGCAAAACTTAATACATTGGTCGCATAATCTTTGCCTCTATAATCTCGATTATAAGCGCAAGCTTCAGCTTCATTTAATAACAGCAAAGTAATATTAGCATAGCGATAGTTATACTTAAAGGCGTGCCAAATCCACTGATAGCATTGTTTGGGGCTGGGTAGATTTGGTACGTTGCTTTGATTGTCAAAATGGAAAATAAAGCGTTGTTGTTGTATGGCTAAAAAGGGAAAATGTTTGGTTTGTTTTTTCACGATACATGTTTTGAAATGACAAAGGCGTAATGTTAAAACATCTTGGCAACTTTAACAAATACCATCGCTACACCATAAAGCAACGGAATACCCACTAAGATCCAACGCCACCATACCGAAAATCCGCCATGCGAAATATTTTCCATAGCCAAGTAAGCATCAGATATTGCCGTTTCATCATCGGGATTACTGCTTTGGGCGGCAAGATTGATGTTGCTTTGATAGTGTTTTTCATGTACTGCTTTGACACATGCGTTACATAACAATCCCAATAACAATAAACCTGCCATAATATATAAAGTGATACTGTATGCTTGTGCGGCAGGGATGCCATGATCTAATTGAATTTGGCGTAAGTAATTAACTAAAACAGGTCCTGCTACTGCTGCGGTACTCCATGCTAACAAAATTCGTCCATGGATTGCACCTACTTGATGGGTGCCAAACAAATCTTTTAAATAAGCAGGAATGGCGGCAAATCCCCCACCATACATAGAAATAGCCAGACAAAATGCCAACACGAAACCTGTTTTGCTTTGTGTGAGTGAGGGAATAATACAATATAACACAGCACCTAATGCTAAAAAGATAAAATACACGTTTTTGCGCCCAATTTTATCGGAAATAGACGACCAGAAAAACCGTCCTCCCATGTTAAATAGGCTTAATAATCCGACAAAACCCGCTGCAGCTGTTGCATCTACAGCAGCATTTTTGCCTACCGATTGTACCGAAAACCATTCTTGAATCATCACTGAAGCCTGCCCCAAAATGCCAATGCCTGCTGTAATATTTAAACATAATACCCAAAACAACAACCAAAATTGCGGTGTCTTTATGGCTTGGCTGGCTAAAATATGGCGTTGCTGTGTATTGTGTTTGCAATGAGTCATAAAATCTTTTGGTTTCCAATCTTGAGCGGGCAAGCGAATGGTAAACACGCCAAACATCATCAAGGCAAAATATAATAAGCCTAATACAGTAAAGGTTTGTGCTACACCCACGCTGGTGTCGCTGGCAAACAGATTCATCAGAGACACAGATAACGGTGAAGCCAACATTGCACCCCCACCAAAACCCATAATTGCCAATCCTGTTGCCATGCCAGGTTTGTCTGGAAACCACTTCATTAGCGTGGAAACCGGGCCGATATAACCCAAACCTAAACCTATTCCCCCAATCACACCATTGCCCAAATAAACCCATTCAATACGATGCCATACTACACCCAATGCGGCAATCCAAAAGCCCAGCGCAAAACAACAAGCCGCCACAAACATCGCTTTACGCGGCCCGACGCGTTCCATCCATGTACCAAACAATGCCGCTGAAGCTCCCAGTACTGCCAAAGCAATGCTAAATATCCAGCCAATTGTGGTTAGTGCCCAATCATCGGGTGCAGAATGATTAATGCCAATCAGGCGTGTCAATGGCGCATTAAACACCGAATAGGCATAAATTTGTCCAATAGACAAATGTACCGCCAAAGCTGCTGGTGGAACCAACCAACGGTTATAATTCATGGGTGCTATGCTGTGACTACGATCTAAAAATGACATCGATCCATTCCTTTTTATAGATAGAATGTTTAGTGTAACAAAAAAACTTTACAACAAGTTTTCAAAAAATAACATACTAACCTGTAAAAAATTCATGCAGTATAATAAAAATGTAAACACGCGTTTCGTCGCGTACCACGAGCAGGGATTAACCTCTCTGCACCCCCGCGTAGATTAATCACTTATAGAAAGAAAAAATATGCAAGACCCAAATAATCTTTGTTGGCTAGATATGGAAATGTCAGGATTAAATCCAGAACAAGATAAAATTTTAGAAATTGCCATGATTATCACCGATAAAAACCTTAATATTTTGGCGCAATCGCCAGTTTATGTTATCCATCAAAGTGATGATGTGCTCGATAATATGGATCAGTGGTGCATCAAAAACCATGCACGCACAGGTTTAACTGAACGTGTACGCCAATCGCACTATAATGAAGCCCAAGTAGAACAAGCTTTATTAGATTTTATGCGCCCATGGATAGCAGCTCAAACCACACCCATGTGTGGCAATACCATTCATCAAGATCGCCGTTTTATGACAAAGTATATGCCTAAGTTAGAAGCCTATTTTCACTATCGCAATTTAGACGTATCCACACTTAAAGAATTGGCGCGTCGTTGGAATCCTACTGTGTATAAGGGTATTGTTAAAAAGGGCTCACACCAAGCACTAGACGATATTTTGGAAAGCATAGAAGAATTGCGTCATTATCGTGCAACGTTTCTGCGTTTACCCGAATGAAATGGCATACCAACGCTGCGCAAATTGCAGCTAATATTCCTGAGTTGTTGATGGTGCCCTCGCTTACCTTTGCGTTACAACAAAAGGGACAATTATCAGTGCAATTATGCTATATTGGCGCAACCGAACAGGCTGAAGCATTTGCTGATCAATCCCTGCCCGTGCCTTTATTCATGCGAGAAGTGATTCTTCGTTTAGATGGACAGCCCATGATTCGAGCACAGAGTTTTTGTCAAGCTCATGGTATATGGGCGCAATTGATACAATGCGGTCAAACCCCTTTGGGTGAAGTATTATTTTCAGGACAATTACACGGTTTAACGCGTAGTGTGATTGAATTCAGTCAATGGGATAAGGATAAATGGGCACGCCGTTCATGGTTTGATTTGCAAAGTGAACGTCTATATTTAATTGAATATTTTTTGAGAACTTAAAAAAATCGGACGAGATAATCATCGTCCGATTTAGTATCAGTACTTCAATTAGTTTTTATTTTGGTCAACTAATTTATTTTTAGCGATCCAAGGCATCATACCACGCAATTGTGCGCCCACTTTTTCAATTTGATGATCAGCTGTTAAGCGACGACGAGCAGTCATGCTAGGATAGTTGGTTGCCCCTTCCAAAATAAACATTTTAGCGTATTCGCCTGTTTGAATGCGTTTTAATGCATGGCGCATGGCTTCGCGTGATTGTTTATTAATCACTTCTACACCTGTCACGTATTCACCGTATTCAGCATTATTAGAGATAGAATAATTCATGTTAGCAATGCCGCCTTCATAAATTAAGTCTACAATCAATTTCATTTCGTGCAAGCATTCAAAATATGCCATTTCGGGCGCATAACCTGCTTCAACCAACGTTTCAAAGCCTGTTTTGATTAATTCAACCACGCCACCGCACAATACAGCTTGTTCGCCAAACAAATCGGTTTCAGTTTCTTCGCGGAAGTTGGTTTCAATTACGCCACCTTTTGTACCACCATTTGCTGCAGCATAAGACAAAGCGATATCGCGAGCTTTGCCAGTTGCATCTTGATGTACTGCAATCAAAGAAGGCACGCCACCGCCTTTTAAAAATTCGCTACGTACGGTATGTCCAGGACCTTTTGGAGCAACCATAATGACATCTACATTTTTAGGTGGAACAATTTGATTGTAATGAATATTAAAGCCGTGTGCAAAAGCCAAAGCAGAGCCATCTTTTAGGTTTGGCTCAATTTCAGATTTATACACAGCAGGTTGGCTTTCATCTGGTAGCAAAATCATAACCACATCAGCCGCTTTGGTTGCATCAGCAACAGTACGTGTGTCAAAACCTGCTGCTACTGCTTTATTCCAAGAAGCACCTTGGCGCAATCCCACAATGACATTTACGCCACTGTCTTTCAAGTTAGCAGCGTGCGCATGGCCTTGTGAACCATAACCAATAATGGCAACGGTTTTACCTTTAATCAATGATAAATCAGCATCTTTATCGTAGTACACTTTCATGAAGCATTTCCTTAAATTGATATAGAGAGAAAGAATACACCAAATGGCGTAAATCAAACGTTGCCATACTACACTATTTTAGGATTTTGGTAAAAAATATTATCGAAATGTTAAATCATAATGTGGATAAACCCTGTTAAATTTGCATAAAAAATAGGCAATATAAAGCGATGTCTTTACGTAAAAGCATTTTTATCAGCAAAAACTTTACTTTCCACAAGTTTATCCACAGATATTGTAGATAGTATTAATTTAAAAAAATGATATAAACATGCTAAGTCGATTAATCTTATAATCACACTTTTATAGTACTTTACTTAAGATACACAATGAATAATTTTGATATGTGGAAAACGGTGGTAAGCAATTTTTTTGCGCGTAATATGTTTACTGCTAATTTGTTAGAACGCAGTTTTCGTCAACCCATCGGTTGGGTAGAAATGGGCGTGGTGGTTACGTTGGTAGTCATCTCATTTTGGTTATCGCAATGGTGTTTGTCGCGTGGTAAATGGTATCGTGTACACAGTGCTGTCATGCGCCATGTGATTAATCGTGTATTTTTTCCAATATTATTAATGTTGTTTGGTGTATTAGGCCATATTGTATGGAAGATATTGGGCTTTCATGCGGTTTGGTTGCGTTTATTGGTATTAGCGGCAAACTGGATGATTGCGATACATTTTGTATTGGCGTTAATCCACGCTGTGTTACCTAAAAAACAATGGAGTAATACATTAGAAAAAACCGCGGCAGGCGGGTTATGGTTTTGTTTTTTGCTGTGGATGTCAGGTATTGATGACTTAATTATCAAATGGCTCAAACAAATCACCTTTACCGCAGGAACCAGTGAATTGAGTGTTTATACTGTACTTACGGGTATCTTATGGGTCGGTGTGGTTATGTGTGTGATGATGTGGTTGGCAAAATGGATTAATGTCAAGCTCATGGCAAGCCGACTGGATATTAATGTGCGCATTGTATTGAGTAAAACCATCAAAACGGTGTTAATGATTTTATCTGTATTAATTGCTTTGCCACTGGTAGGAATTGATTTAACGGTATTATCGGTATTTGGCGGGGCATTAGGTGTTGGTTTGGGTTTTGGTTTGCAAAAAATTGCCAGTAATTATGTTTCTGGATTTATCATTTTGGCAGATCGATCCATTCGACCTGGAGATCGCCTAACCGTGAATAATTTTACGGGCTATGTTAGCGAAATCACCTCGCGTTTTGTTGTTTTACGTGATGCGGTTGGGGCATCGGCATTGATTCCTAACGAAACTTTTGTGACCAGTACGGTAATTAATGAATCGTTTTCAGGTAATGCCTTATCACAATCGCTTGACATACAAGTGGCGTATCACACTGATTTAACGCTGGCACTCAGAATTTTAAAAGAAGCTGCAGCCGAACAAGAACGGGTTAGTAAAAATCCAGAACCCAGTGCATTGTTGATCAGTTTTGGTGATAATGGTATTAATTTGCGCGTTGGTTTTTGGGTAAACGATCCTGAAAATGGTTTTGGCGGATTGTTTTCGGCAATTTTAATGACTATTTGGCGACGATTTAATGAAGAAAAAATAGAATTTCCCTATCCACAGCGTGAAGTACGCATTTTACCCAATGAAAAATTACCCAGCGACTTGGCATTGTTAAAAGCTAAAATCCATGCCACACAAGATCAAGCCGTGATTGAAGATGATGATGAAGAGTAAATAATGAAAAAAATCCCGATTTCGGTATTGGTCTTATTGCATGATGATGCTGGACGTGTTTTGTTATTTGACCGATTGAATCCACCTAATTTTTGGCAGTCTGTTACAGGCAGTTTGAACCATTGGGACGAGGCACCGTTTGATGCCGCTTTGCGCGAAGTAGCCGAAGAAACAGGTATTATTTTATCACCCGAACAATTGTATGATTGGCATGAACAAACCGAATACGAAATTTATGAGCATTGGAGACATCGTTATGCCGATGGCGTCACACGTAATTTGGAACATTGGTTCTCAGCTTGTATTTTGCCCGATACGCCCATTGTTTTGAGTGAACATTCACAATATCAATGGTTCAATGCTACTGAAGCCATGAAAAAAGTGTTTTCCCCCTCCAATTGCGCGTTGATAGAACGCTGGTATACACATTTTGTAAGCAAAAAGCCGTAAAAAATATAGCGCGTAAATGAGAACGGATTTACAATAATCTATTTTTCGACCCAAAATAGCAATAGAGGGGTAAGGCCATGAAAAATAGAGTAAAGCATATCCATTTTGTCGGTATTGGTGGTACAGGTATGTGTGGTATTGCCGAGGTTTTACATAATTTAGGGTTTTGTGTCTCTGGGTCAGATCAAGTTCAAAGTGCGGTGACACGTTATTTAAGTGATTTGGGCGTAAAGGTTTTTTTAGGACATGCGGCAGAGCATATTGGTCAAGCAGAAGTAGTGGTTACCTCTAGCGCAGTTAAAGCAGATAATCCTGAAGTATTGGCGGCACACGAACAACACATTCCTGTGATTCCACGTGCCATGATGTTGGCGGAATTAATGCGTTTACGCGAAGGCATCGCTATTGCAGGGACGCATGGTAAGACCACGACCACCAGTCTTACGGCATCTATTTTGGGAGCAGCAGGACTGGATCCAACTTTTGTGATTGGCGGTAAACTTACAGCCGCAGGCACCAATGCTAAATTGGGTAAAGGAATGTGGTTTGTGGCTGAGGCAGATGAAAGTGATGCTTCGTTTCTTTATCTTTCTCCTGTGATTACTGTGGTAACTAATATCGACGAGGATCATATGGATACCTATGATCACAGTAGTGAAAAATTGCAACAAGCGTTTATAGATTTCATTCACCGAATGCCATTTTATGGTAAGGCTTTTTTGTGTATAGATAATGCCAATGTTCGTGCCATATTACCCAAAATCAAAAAACCTTTTGCTACCTATGCAATAGAAGATAAAACCGCTAACATTTGGGCAAGTGATATTCAAATAGATGGTACGCGCATGCACTTTAATACGCATGTTCGTCAAAAAGATAGTGTACAATCCTTTAAAATTACGCTGAATTATCCAGGAAGACACAATGTGCTTAATGCACTTGCCAGTATTGGGGTAGCACTAGAATGCAAAGTGCCCGTTGCAGCCATTCAAAAAGGATTGGCAGAGTTTTCGGGTGTGGGGCGGCGTTTTCAAAGCTATGGAGAAATTACTTTGCCTGAAGGGGGGCGTGCATTAATCATAGATGATTACGGCCATCACCCTGTAGAAATGGCGGCAACCATTGCAGCGGCACGCGGTGCTTATCCTAACCGTCGCTTGATACTGGCTTTTCAACCTCATCGTTACACACGTACGCGTGATTTATTTGAGGATTTTGTCAAAGTACTGACCACAGTAGATGGTTTGGTGTTAACCGAGGTTTATCCTGCGGGTGAAAAACCGATACCTGCAGCGACCAGTCGTGACTTGGCTCATTCTGTGCGTGCCAGTAGAAAGTTAGAACCTTTTTATTGTGAAAATGTCAATGAATTGCCCCATGCATTATTGCATATCCTGCAAGATGGCGATGTTGTGTTAACCATGGGAGCAGGTAGTATTAATCGCACTGCTCAAGCATTGGTAGATAGTACAAAAAATAATCTTATTTAATTTAAACCATGAATATATATTGTACTCACCATTATAATCAAACATTGTTTTATTTATATTCATCACAGAAAGCCTAACACCATGCAAAACTTTGGTAAAGTCGCCGTATTAATGGGCGGATTTTCATCAGAACGCGAAGTATCACTCACCAGTGGGGAGGCGATTTTAGCTGCCTTGCAACGCAAAGGCATCAATGCTCATGCCTTCGATCCTACTCAAACACCACTGACCGAACTTAGAAACCAACACTTTGATGTTGTATTCAATATCTTGCATGGTACATATGGTGAAGATGGCACAGTACAAGGTGCATTAGAATCTATAGGTATTCCTTATACAGGTTGTGGGGTGCTTGCCTCTGCGTTGGGTATGGATAAATATCGTTGTAAATTGATTTGGCAAGCATTGGGGTTGCCTATCCCACCTTTTGTTGTTTTGAATGATAACAGTGATTTTGATGAAGTAGAACAGCAATTAGGTTTGCCATTATTTATTAAACCTTCTGCTGAAGGCAGTAGCGTAGGTGTAAAAAAAGTTAAACAAAAAGGCGAATTAGTACAAGCTTATGCTCAACTTCGCGCCCAGAATTTGCATGGTGAAATTTTGGCAGAACAATATATGTCGGGAGGGGAGTATACTTGTGGCGTGTTTCAGCAACAAGCTTTACCCAGTATACACATTATCCCGCAAACTGAATTTTATAATTGGGAGGCCAAATATCAACGTGATGATACCATCTATCAGTGCCCCTCTGATTTAAATGAAGCTGACGAAGCATATATACGGCAATTAGCTAAACAGGCTTTTGCAGCAATAGGCGGGGGAAATAGTTTAGGACGAGTAGATTTTCTCAAAGATACCAATGGGCAATTATACATATTAGAAGTAAATACGCTTCCAGGAATGACCAGTCATAGCCTTGTTCCTAAAGCTGCCAAACAAATGGGCATAGATTTTGATGATTTATGCTTGGCCATTTTAAAAACCGCTCAATAAAATGGGACATTATGTTAAAAAAATTGTTTTATCTTTCTATGTTGTTTTTACTGATAACAGGAATAGGGTGGTTAATGAATCGCCCTTATTTTGATATTACGCAAATAGAAATTGTTGGGGCAAATGGAACGCTTCAATACGTGGATAAACAAAATGTATTTAAAACAGTTTTGCCTTATGTAACAGGTAATTTTTTCCAAATCAATATTCAAGATACGCAAAAGGTAGCACAAAGTATAGAATGGGTAAAGTATGCAAAAGTTGATCGTATACCTCCTAACCGTATCAAGATTACCATAGAGGAATACACCCCTATGGCGCGTTGGATTCGTGATGGTTATGAGGCAGGCTTGATCAGTACAAACGGTGAAGTGTTCCAAGCGAAATATGTTGGCAATCTACCTGAATTTGATGGAACCGCAGTAGCACAACAACATATGCTAGAACAATATACCATGCTCAATAGTCAGCTATCTACTTTGCGTTTAAAGATTCTGCGTTTACAATATAGCCCAAGTGCAGCGTGGAGTATGATATTAGATAATGGCATAGAGATACGCTTGGGTAGAGATAATATACACACACGCATTCTACGATTTGTAGAAAATTATCATACTCAAATTCTTCCTCATGTGGCTCATTTAGATTATATAGATATGCGTTATAACAACGCTTTTGCCGTTAAAAGGCGTGATGATGCCCCAAACCTAGAAACAATAGCACAATAACGGATAATAGAAAATGATTGAGAATAAACAATATGTCAGTGCCCTAGATGTTGGAACATCTAAAGTTATCGCTTTAATTGGCGAAGTGGTGGATGATGAAATTAATATTGTCGGTATGGGTTTATCTGAATCACGTGGCTTAAAAGCGGGCATGGTTACCAATATTGATGCTGCCGCTCAAGCCATTGCTCAAGCAATTAGCGAAGCTGAACGTATGGCAGAATGTCAAGTAAACAGTGTGGTAACAGGCATTTCAGGTAATCATATACGTAGCCTTAATTCACAAGGTGTGGTTAAAATTAAAGATGGTGAAGTCAGCCAAGCCGATATAGATCGCGCTCGTGATACGTCCAAAGCGGTTAGCATTTCGCCTGATCATAAAATTTTACATACTTTGGTACAAGAATATATTATTGATAATCAAAAAGGTGTGCGAGAACCGATTGGTATGAGTGGTGTCCGTTTGGATACGCGTGTACATATTATTACTGCTGCGGTTAGTGCCTTGCAAAATATGCAAAAATGCATTAAACGTTGCAATTTAGACGTAGCAGAAATTATGTTACAACCTTTGGTATCAGCTAATGCCGTGTTGACTGAGGATGAAAAAGAATTGGGTGTATGCGTCATTGATATTGGTGGTGGTACAACCGATATTGCTGTTTATACCAATGGTGCCATACAACATACAGCGGTGATTCCGATTGCGGGTGATTTGATTACAAGAGATTTAGCCCAAGCTTTACGCACCCCACAAGCAGCAGCTGAAAGTATTAAAATTC
>CAKARD010000032.1 GCA_916720425.1 uncultured Kingella sp.
GGGGTCTATGCTGAAGTATTGATTAAACCATACAAAAAAGTTTTTCCACAATGATAGATATGCAGCAAGCCATACAAACACGTCTTGCACCATTAAATCTAGATATCTTGGAATTTGAGGATCAGAGCTATCTTCATGTAGGTCATGCAGGCAATAAAGAGGGTGGGCATTACGCCATTTTATTGGTTAGCCAAGCCTTTGAAGGGGTTTCACGTCTTGCTCGACAACGCCAAGTACAAACATTATTGAGTGATTTATTTGCGCAAAAACGCATTCACGCATTAAGTATTGTCGCCCAAACTCCATCAGAATATTTCAACCAAAATAAACCATTTTAGGAAATTAAAATGAAAAAACACCTCATTACAGCAACATTGGTATTATTGCTATCTAGTGGTTCATTTGCCCAAACACTAGCGACCATTAACGGTACAAAAATAGACAGCAGTGAAATAGAAAGACGCGCTCATATAGTACAACAGCAAAGTCAAGGAAAAATTGCCGACACACCAGAGTTGCGTCAATATTTATTGCGTGAAATGGCTGTCGAAACTATTGTTGCTCAAGAAGCACGCCGCTTACGTTTAAATGATACTAAAGCATACAAAGAATCCCTGGCCGAAGCACAAAAAGAAGCCAAATCACGTGGTGAAGACAAAAAAGCAGACTTTAAAGCCAACTGGGCAGCATTTGAAAACCAATTATTAGGTGTCGCTTTTTCTGCTGATGTTTTGAAAAGAAATCCTGTTACCGAAGCACAAGTACAACAACGCTACAATGAAATTAAAGCTCGTTACAACAATACCGATGAAGTACAATTAGGACAAATTTTCACCAACCAAATCACTCAAGCACAAGCAGCAATTAAAGAGCTAAATGCCAAAAAAAGCTTTGCCGAAGTGGCAAAAAAATATACTATAGACCCCAATGTTAAAGCAGGTGAGTCCGCATTAAGCGAATACATGTCTTTGGTAGATTTAAAAGAAGAAAATCCTAATATTTATCAATCAATTGTTAACTTACAAAAAGGTGAATTTACTAAAACACCTTTTGTTGGTACTGATATGCAAGCCGTCTTTTATATCAATGATAAACGAAAAATCATCATTGATCCGTTTGATAAAGTCAAAGATAGCTTATTGAACAATATGCAAAATGAACGCATACAAAATGCAATCGATACTTTAATTGAAAAAGCTCAAATTATCCCCGCAGACAAATAACTAAATAGGCGTAGTATCTTCTACGCCATTTTCCCTTTTACAAACTAAAGTAAAGCAATGAAAAAAAATACCCTTATATTTATCTTATTAGCCCTCAGTGGATGGGCATTCGCAACCCCAAAAATTGACCAAAAGCAATTAGACATATTGGTTAACTACCTAACGAAACAACACGACATATCCGAACAAGAAAAAACAGAATTGCGCAATAAATTAAGCGAACAAATACAACGTAACGCAATTTTAGCCGAACAAACCATTAAACTGGGTTTAGATAAACGTGCAGATACTCAAGCTTTATTAAATAATGCAAAAAATGATGTCTATGCCGCACGTTATATTCGTTATCTTATTGATGAAAATCCTATTAGTGAACATGAATTACGTGAAATTTATCGCCGTCAAACACGTTTAGTCCGTTTACAACAGGTTTCTTTTGAAACCGAAGAAGAAGCAAAAAATGCTTATAGTCTGCTCAAAAAAGGCTTATCATTTGATGAATTAATGCAACGATACCCTAATCCTGAGCAAAATCATTTTAACGAAATGATTAGTCCTAATACCTTACCATCTGAATTAGCCCAGTTAATATTAACCATGGAACGAGGGCAAATTACCCCTCAGCCTGTTCATGTGGGTAAATACTATTTTATTTTTAAATTGGCTCAAGAAGAACCAAACCGAAATTCGCCATCGTTTGAACAAACGCGTAATGATATTCTGCAACATGAAACCCAAGATCGCGTACAAACAAAAATTAATGAAATTTTAAAAGCTAATGGTTGGAAAGCATCGCAACAAAACACACCAGACCAAGAAAAATAAGTTTTGAATTTATGATAAAGTGGGTTTCTAACCCACTATTTTTATCGTGTTTATTTGACCTATTCTATTACATTCATAAAAATTATTCGTTGGGAAAAAGATTGAATTCTAACATGTTTAGGACTGAAAAGCCGTCCGCACCCGATATCCCCGCCATGAACATCAAAGTTTTTCGGTGCAGTCGGATAAAATAAATATCAGTAAAATATTAATAATTTAAAATTATAACTTATCTGAAAATAAAGTTACTTGCTGCAATAACTGACGTAACGCTTGGGCACGATGACTAACAGTATTTTTTTGTTCTAGTGATAACTGTGCTGCGGTGCAAGCATATTCTGGTACATAAAAATGTGGATCATAACCAAATCCCCCTTCTCCTATAGGTGTATCTTGCCATAACCCACGCCAAACACCCTGTGCAATTAAAGGTTGTGGATCATCAGGTTGTCGTATCAACACTAGTACGCAAACATAATAGCAAGTCTTATCTGTATAACCAGACAAATCTTGGGCTAATTTAGCATTATTGTTACTGTCAGATTTGGGTTCTCCCGCATAACGCGCAGAAAATACACCTGGTGCGCCATTTAAAACAGAGACACAAATTCCACTATCGTCTGCTAATGCAGGTAATCCACTGAAACGACTGGCATGACGTGCTTTGACTAATGCATTTTCAACAAAAGTAAAATATGGTTCTGAACATTCATCTACCCCATAATTAGATTGAGGCACAACGGTAATTTGATGCGATTGAAATAATTGGCGAAATTCGTGCAATTTCCCTGTATTATTGCTGGCTAATACTATTTTCTCAAACATGTTCTTGTCTCTTTAACAGTAACGCTTTGCTTTTTTCAATACAACGAACATATAAGGCCAAAGATGTAATTTGACCTAAAGCTGCAATAAAAGCAAATAAAAACAAGGCTATTGCCCATCTTTTATTATGAATGCTAGATAAATAGCTCCCTGCTGTAATCAATGCTATAAATAATAAAGAAAACAGCAGGGTTAAAATTAAAAATCGCTTACGGATAGTCATATCTCAATACACTAGCGATATAAGACTAGAGTCTAGCTATGGATAGATTTCGTTTTCTCAACTTATTGAATACCCTTTTTAATCAAATCTTCGTAACCCCCATGGTTAACAACATGGGTATAACCCATTTTCTTTAATTCTTGTAAAGCAAGTTCAGCACGTCTCCCTGAACGGCAGTACAAATTAATAGGGGCATTTTTATTGGATTCTAATTCTGCAATGCGTTGTGCAATTTGATCATGCGGTACATTCACAGCATCTTTAAGATGACCTTGCGCATATTCCTCTGCACTGCGCACATCAATCCAAATACCTTGCGCACGTGCAGGGGTTTTACTGGCTGTTTTTTGTACGCTTTGTTCTGGGGCTTTACCGTGTGCTTGCGCTCCTGTCGCAACGGCTAATAATGTACTGATCAAAACCATTTTAAATGTGTGTTTCATTTTTATACCTTTTCACTTAGCTTATTCCCTCTATTTTACGCTTTTGGTGCGTATTTTTAAACTTGTTTTTCATGATAGATAAAATATTTTGATCTATAAACCATATATTTTCTGATAAATACAACGCCCCACTATCACACAATAATTCCTGCTTTTGTTGTGTAATGGGATTAGATTCTGTAATGATAACTCTGGGCTTTTCTCCCCAATCACTCACGGGTAAAGCAGGCAAAGCTCTTAAGACGGCTTGATTATGCGCCAAAATATCCTGATTTTGACAAGCTATTGAACATTGCGTGACCAAAGACACAGGACAGGGCGTGTTTTTAGGCAAGATCTCTGGCAAAATACCCAATAAAGTAGGACAAATTCTATGCGCTTTAGCCCATTCTTGCAAAGCGCGTTTAGCCGCTTTAGGATGCAAAAATAAACCATGAGGTGCATGAGAATAAAACCCTGCCTTAAGTGGTCTTACTCGTGCTTTTAAACATCCATCTTGTTCTTGTATCACTATAGTATGACGCACAATTTCATGATTAATAGGCAAATGGTTATGCCACAATAGATCTGCACGCACCCATTGGCTATGCAATGCACCCAATGTAGGAATATGTGTAAAACGTGTCGCTGGTGCATAATGATTTTTTCGTAACAGAAGCACCACTTCACGAAATGATCGCTCATGAGTATGCACTGCAACGATATGATCATTGTCATCATACCAAACAGATACACCGTATGAATCTGGCAAAGCAAAGGCTGAGTTTACTAAATGTTTAGGTAAGCTATCAGGTAGCATAGGCGGATTAAATAAAGATTCTATGGCCTTTTGACAGGCTAAATTGCCATGCTCTTGTACAGCAAGTTGCAAAAATTGCGCCAATACTTGCACATCACCCATAGCACGATGACGCATTTGGTTTGGCATATCTAACCCATGCCGTTCAATAATACTATCTAAATTATGGCGATGAAATTGTGGATACAATTTACGTGATAACTGCACAGTACATAAAGTAGGCACTGCAAAAGCTATTCCCATGCGTTCAAACTCATGACGCAATAAGGAATAATCAAATTTACTATTATGTGCCACAATGATACTGCCACGTAACAAAGGTAAAATATTTGGTGCAAATTGCGCAAAAGTAGGCGCATGAGCCACCATATCATTATCAATGCCCGTTAGTTTTTGCACAAAATCATGGATGGGTATTTGTGGGTTAATGAGCTGTTGCATTGCAGTTATTTTACCTTGCCAAAAATGCAAAAACGCTATTTCTGTAATGCGATCAGTCTGAATATTACCACCCGTGCTTTCCAAATCCAATAACACAACGGGGACAGGAAACGGTTTAAAAAACTGTACTAAAAGTAAAAAATCTGTATCCATGTCTCGATTATCAATTATAAAGTATGCAAAATTATACGCTAAACTTGACACATTACACTAAAATCAATATAATGGAGAAATCAATGCGCCCATCGTCTAGCGGTTAGGACATCGCCCTTTCACGGCGGTAACAGGGGTTCGATTCCCCTTGGGCGTACCAAAATCTAATCATATTTGATAAATTCACTATCTAAAAAAGCTTTCTGCTTTAGTTTTTCATAAAAAAGACCGTTCAAAACTCAAACGGTCTTTAACAACATTAATCCTGTGTTAAATTTGTGTTGCTTGAATAGCCGTCAAAGCGATGGTATACACAATATCTTCCACCAAAGCCCCACGTGACAAGTCATTCACAGGTTTACGTAAACCTTGCAACATCGGCCCCACGCTCAATACATTAGCATTGCGTTGTACCGCTTTATATGTGCAGTTGCCTGTTGTTAGATTTGGGAAAATAAATACATTAGCTTTGCCCGCAACTTTGCTGTTAGGTGCTTTAGATTTTGCTACGCTTTCTACCACTGCCGCGTCATATTGCAATGGACCATCAACAGATAAATCAGGGCGTTTTTCACGTACCAATTTAGTTGCTTCAATAACCAAATCAACATCAGGGCCGCTGCCTGAATCAATAGTAGAATATGAAATCATCGCCACACGTGGTTCAATGCCAAATGCTTTTGCGCTATCTGCGGATTGAATGGCAATCTCTGCCAATTGTTCGGCATTGGGATTAGGATTCACTGCGCAATCGCCATAAACCACTACTTGACCAGGCAACAACATGAAAAACACGCTAGAGACAATGCTGGCATTAGGTGCAGTTTTAATCAATTGCAAAGCTGGACGAATGGTATTTGCTGTGGTATGAACTGCGCCAGAAACCAAACCATCTACATCATTTTGTGCCATCATCATGGTGCCTAACACAACGGTATCTTGCAGCTGTTTACGTGCATCTTCTGGCGTTAAACCTTTTGATTTACGCAATTCACACATAGGTGAAACATATTGTTCCACCAAACTAGCAGGATCGATGATTTCTAAGCTTTCAGGCAGGGTAATATTCAATTCTTTTGCTACGGCTTCAACTTCATTGCGTGGTGCAAGTAACACACAGCGCGCAATGTTTTTCTCATGACAAATCACCGCTGCACGGACGGTGCGAGGTTCTGCGCCTTCTGGCAACACAATCCGTTTATTGGCTTTTTGTGCTTTGTCCATCATATTGAAACGGAATTGCGCGGGGGAAACGCGATCGGTTGACCACGATGCAATATTAGTCAATGCAGCATGATTCAGGCTACCTACAGTACCCAAATCAACCAAACCATTAGCTTGCGCAGCCGCCGCATGACCAATCACACCCGCAAATTCAACTGCTACACCGTTAAACGCTTGTTTTGCCAATGCAACACGTGTTTGAGCACCTGCTTCATCTGAAACAGCAAAAATAACCTGTGCATTAAACGAAGTAGCCAATGCAACATTTTGTGCAGCTAAAAAGATATTTTCAGAATCAGGTGCAATCCCTTGAATAACAACATTTTGTGCATTTAAACCTGCGACTTCGCCTACCAAAGCGTCCAACCAATCATCTGTTTTGCCTTGTGCAATCAGATTTTGTACTAATGATACATTATGCAAAGGATTAAACACCGCTGCATTGGGCAAAGTATCGGCAACAGCTCGTGCTACCGCAGCCGTATCTACATGTGCACAAGTTGGTAAAATTAAAACAAAAGCCATGTTCTTTTCCTCAATAAATAGTCTGACAAAAAACTAATTCATTATACGCCTATCTTACAAAGATTTCAGGCTGTCCGATGTTTTATTCTAAACATCAAACAGCCTGTTAAGTTTTATGTGATTAAGCGCGTTTACGGAACTCACCTGTGCGGGTATCAATTTCTACTTTATCGCCATTTTCTACATAAGACATAACTTGAATTTCTGTACCACCAACCAAACGAGCAGTTTTCATTACTTTGCCCGATGTATCACCTTTTACAGCAGGTTCCGTATATTCCACTTCACGAACAATGATTGTGGGCAATTCAACAGAAATAGGATTACCTTCATAGAAGGTTACTTCACATTCATCTTCCATGCCATCAACAATGAATTTCAATGCCTCACCAATATTTTCAGCTTCAATTTCATATTGATTGAATTCATCATCCATAAATACATACATAGGATCAGAAAAATAACTGTATTTACAATTTTTTCTTGATAAAACAATGACATCAAATTTATCATCTGCTTTTACGATGGTTTCAGAAGCGGCACCAGTCAGTAGGTTTTTTAACTTCATAGATACTTTGGCAGAGGAGCGACCGCCTTTAATGTATTCAGTCTTTTGCACCACCATAGGATCATTACCAATCATAAACACATTGCCTGCGCGAAGTTCTTGTGCTGTTTTCATATTCAAAATACTCTTTTATAAATGGAAAATCAAACCGATCATTTTAACCTAAATTCATTTTTTTGGGTAGCAGCACGCGTATAATGAACAAAATCAAATGCTAAGCCATTTTGAGCAATGTGTTTATCGCGTGAGATTTCTTGCCAATCTTGCCTTGAGAATTCAGGAAAATAGGCATCACCACTCGTAGATAGGTCGATTTCGGTTAACCGTAAATCGGTTGCGATAGGTAAACTTTGGCGATAAATTTCAGCCCCACCCATAATAATGATTTCGGGTGCAGCAACACAGGCGGCAATGGCTTCGTCAAGACTAAAAAATACTTCTGCTCCTTCATCTTGCCAATGTTTTTGCTGGGTTAACACAATATTGCGACGATTGGGTAAAGGTCTGCGTGGCAAACTGTGCCAAGTTTTACGCCCCATGATTACTGGTTTTCCTATGGTATATTGCTTAAAAAATACAAAATCTTCAGCAATATGCCACGGAATCTGATTGTTAAACCCAATCACACGATGATGTGCCATAGCGGCAATAAGCGTGATTTTTTGTTGCATGCGTTTATTCCCACTCAATGGTTGCAGGAGGTTTACCGCTCACATCATACACCACACGATTAATCCCTTGAATTTCATTAATAATTCTATTAGATACCCTACCCAATAAGGCATACGGTAACTCTGCCCAATGCGCGGTCATAAAATCGCTGGTAACCACAGCACGCAAGGCAACGACATAATCATAAGTTCGCCCATCACCCATTACACCCACTGATTTCACAGGTAAAAATACCGCAAAAGCTTGACTGGTTAAGTCATACCACGATTTACCTGATTCAGGTTCTATGGTGCGGCGCAATTCTTCAATAAAAATTGCATCAGCACGGCGCAATAAATCAGCGTATTGTGCTTTCACTTCACCCAAAATACGTACGCCCAATCCTGGTCCAGGGAAAGGATGACGATACACCATTTCTCGTGGCAAACCTAATGCAATTCCCAACTCACGTACTTCATCTTTAAATAAATCACGCAAAGGCTCAAGCAGTTTTAATTTCATATTTTCGGGCAAACCGCCTACATTGTGATGCGATTTAATGGCATGAGCTTTTTTGGTTTTTGCCCCCGCACTTTCAATGACATCAGGATAAATTGTCCCTTGCGCTAACCATTTGGCATTAATTAATTTTTTCTCTTCTGCATCAAAAACTTCAATAAACTCTTTACCAATGATTTTACGCTTTTGTTCGGGATCTGTAACGCCCGCTAACTGGCGCATAAACTGTTCACTTGCATCTACGTGTATGACTTTCACACCCAAATTACGTGCAAACATATCCATTACATTTTGCGCCTCATTCAAACGCAACAAACCATGATCAACAAAGACACAAGTGAGTTGATCGCCGATTGCGCGGTGAATGAGCGCGGCAGCAACAGAACTATCCACCCCACCCGACAAACCTAAAATAACTTCATCGGAGCCAACTTGCTCACGAATTTTTGCCACCGCCTCATCAATATAATTAGGCATCGTCCAGCTGGGCTGTGCGCCACAAATATCCAATACAAAGCGATTAATTAAAGCTTTGCCTTGCTTAGTGTGTGTGACTTCTGGGTGAAATTGTATGCCATAAAAATGTTTATCTGGCTGTTCCATCATGGCAATGGGGCAAGATGGTGTACTACCTATGGTACGAAAACCATTAGGTAAGCGTGCAACTTTATCGCCATGACTCATCCATACGTCTAAAGTATGCGGTTGCACATCGTAAATATCGTGCGTCAGCGCACTTTCTTGTGTATGCACTTGCGCATAACCAAATTCACGTTGGTCACCTGCTGAAACTTCACCACCCAAATGATAGGCCATAAACTGCATACCATAACAAATACCTAATACAGGAATACCTAAATCAAACAAACCCGTATCCGCATGATAATCTGAATCATAAACTGAATTAGGTCCCCCTGATAAAATGATACCTTTAGGCTGAAACGCTTTAATCTCATCTAAAGGCATATCAAACGAATGCAACTCACAATAAACATGTGCTTCACGGACACGTCGCGCAATCAGTTGACTCACTTGCGAACCGAAATCCAAAATTAGAATTTTGTCTTGTATCATGATCTTCACTATCAAAAAATAAAATCAAAATGCACCCATCGTAGCAAAAATGGCAACACATTTTTGTTATGGCACCGATAATAGGAAGCATTTTAACATAAATTATCCTATCAAAATTTTCGCTGATGCAAGGGCGATCTATAAATTAAAATAATACTCAAAATTAAATTTCCATCAATGTATCTTGACCATTAAAATATGCTATCTTAATGATAAAATGCAGATGC
Source organism: uncultured Kingella sp. (assembly GCA_916720425.1). Lineage (GTDB taxonomy): Bacteria > Pseudomonadota > Gammaproteobacteria > Burkholderiales > Neisseriaceae > CAKARD01. The sequence continues at coordinate 9,721 of CAKARD010000032.1, forward strand.
TTAAATTCAAAAATAACTATTTTTTAATTTACTCTTGCTTTACTAAATGATTGTCGCGTTTTATAATTAAAAAAGTTTCTAGGCAGCAAAACAAGCCAACAGCATAAGTTGGTAAGTGGGAAAACCTGGTAACCGTTATAGGTTATGCGGTTATCTAACTAATTAACCTTCTTGTTATTAAAATCATTAACTTGATGATTTTTTTGAATCTCTATATTTTAGGAGCCTTTAAGGATGAATTACGATCAAGCCGTGTCCCAAATGTTGAACGTTGATGGTGCGTTAGCCGCTGCTGTAGTGGATTTTTCTAGTGGTATGTTGTTAGCGGGTGGCGGTTCTGCTGCTATTGATTTGGAAATTGCTGCTGCAGGTAACACTGAAGTAATGCGTGCAAAAATGAAAACTATGCAAATGTTGGGTTTAAAAGACAGTATTGAGGATATTTTAATTACATTGGGTAAACAATACCATTTATTACGTCCTTTGACCAAACATGAAGGTTTATTCTTATACTCAGTATTGGATCGTGCTAAATCAAACTTAGCTTTAGCACGCCGTTCTTTAGTTGATACCGAAAACAGCTTGTAATCACCTCAATAAAACCAAATGGTTTAAATACCGTTTGGTTTTATTTTATTCACTTGTTGTAATTCTGCATTTTTCAATTTAGAACAAAAACTCTAATCAATCAAATACTCATATCATCAACTTTATTATATATTTGCGTTTTCGCAGATTTTATGATGATTTTTACTGTTTTTACTAGACTTTTATAGTTAAATTCGCCAAAATCTGTTTTTTACACCCCTGTTTCTAAGGATAGATAAATGGATTTGCGTAAATTAAAAAAACTGATTGATCTCGTGGAAGAATCAGGCATTGCCGAAATTGAAGTAACTGAAGGTGAGGAAAAAGTGCGTATTACACGTTCTATCGCCCATGTTCAGCAACAACCCATTTATGCCCCTGCGCCCATGATTCAAGCAGCGACACCTGCGCCTGTTGCACCCCCCACATCTGCTGCATCTGTCACAACACCAGAAACGCCTGCTGTTCGCGATTTATCCTGCGCACAAAAATCACCTATGGTAGGAACATTCTATCGTGCTGCTAGCCCCTCTTCGCCTGCTTTTGTAGAAGTTGGACAATCGGTTAAAGTGGGTGATACGTTGTGTATTATTGAAGCCATGAAATTGATGAATGAAATTGAAGCTGAACATTCAGGCATCATTAAAGAGATTTTGGTAGAAAACGGCACGCCTGTAGAATTTGGTGAGCCTTTGTTTATCATTGAATAGGTGACAATATGTTAAAAAAAGTTTTGATTGCCAATCGTGGTGAAATCGCTTTACGTATTTTACGCGCTTGCCGTGAAATGGGTATTGCTACGGTTGCCGTGCATTCAGAAGCTGATCGTGATAGTTTACACGTTAAATTAGCAGATGAAAGCGTGTGTATAGGCCCTGCCCCCTCCCCCCAAAGCTATTTATACATTCCCGCTATTATTGCTGCGGCCGAAGTAACAGGTGCCGATGCCATTCACCCAGGTTATGGTTTTTTAGCAGAGAATGCTAATTTTGCTGAACAAGTAGAACAATCTGGTTTTACTTTTATTGGGCCACGTGCTGACACAATACGTTTAATGGGTGATAAAGTTTCTGCTAAACATGCCATGATAGAAGCAGGTGTTCCCTGTGTACCAGGATCAGATGGAGCCTTACCTAATGATCCTAATAAAATAATGACTATTGCACAACAAGTTGGCTTTCCTGTCATCATCAAAGCATCAGGAGGTGGTGGCGGTCGTGGTATGCGTGTGGTTGAGCATGCAGATGAATTAATTAAATCAGTAGAAATGACCAAAGCCGAAGCAGAAGCAGCATTTGGCAACCCTATGGTTTATATGGAACGATTTTTGCAACGTCCACGACATATAGAAATTCAAGTATTGGCTGATAATTATGGTAATGCCATTTATTTGGGTGAACGCGATTGTTCTATGCAACGCCGCCATCAAAAAATCATTGAAGAAGCCCCTGCGCCATTTATTAGTGTTCAAGAGCGTGAAAAAATTGGTATGTCATGCGTAGAGGCATGTAAACGTATTGGTTATCGCGGCGCGGGTACATTTGAATTTTTGTATGAAAATGGTGAATTTTTCTTTATTGAGATGAATACACGTGTACAAGTAGAACACCCCATCACAGAATTAATTACGGGCGTAGACATTGTTAAAGAGCAGCTACGTATTGCATCGGGTGAAAAATTACAATATAAACAAAAAGATATTGTAATAAAAGGTCATGCTTTTGAATGTCGTATTAATGCTGAAGATCCTTATACCTTTATTCCTAGTCCTGGATTAATTGAATCTTGTCATTTGCCTGGTGGATTTGGTGTGCGTGTAGATAGTCATATCTATCAAGGTTATCGTATCCCACCAAATTACGATAGCTTGATTGGTAAAATCTGTGTACACGGTACAGATCGCACAAAAGCCATGGCAAAAATGCGTGTTGCTATGGATGAACTCACAGTAAACGGTATTAAAACCAATGCGCCTTTACATCGTGACTTATTCCGTGATGAAGGTTTTTCTAAAGGTGGCGTAAGTATTCATTATTTGGAGCATTGGCTCAAAGAACGCAAAGAAAAACAAGATAAGTAATTTATAGTCATTAAAATACGCGTTGATAAACACAACGCGTATTTTTCACCTTTAATAACGTGCAGGAATGATTCCCATGCGTTGTTTTAGGCTGGTTTGATTGCTTCCTAACAAACTAGCATAATAAGTCGTATTTGCCATAACTTTTTTCACATAATCCCGCGTTTCATTAAATGGAATCGTTTCGGCATAAATAGCACCTTCCAAAGGTGTGTTACTTTGCCATTTACGAGCGCGGCCTGGTCCTGCGTTATAACCTGCTGTAGCCAAAACTTCATTATTTTGCAAATTACGCCGTGCATCAGCCATATACCATGTTCCCATGCGAATATTACCATTAATAGTGTATAGCTCGTTGTTGCTCATACCTATTTTTTTGGCAATCATATTAGCTGTTGCGGGCATAACTTGCATTAAACCTTG
>CAKARD010000033.1 GCA_916720425.1 uncultured Kingella sp.
GATAACGATAGGGCCGGCGCCGATGATAAGGATGGATTTTAGGTCGGTACGTTTAGGCATGGTTTTACTTTCAATAAAAATTTATATTTTAAAAGCTAGGTCCACTTGGTTTAGGAGTGTACGTTGGTTCACTTGGTTGTGCGTTTGGCTCAGGAACATCCAAAGCCTGCTGTAACCTTGGGGATGTGCTAATTAATTCGTCCAACGAAAGAACTGTGCCATCTGTTGTGGCTACTAATATATTAGTGAAAGGAGAGCTAGAACCTCCATATAAATCTTTTCCTTCTTTTAAAGAACAGAAAAATTGTATATATCCAAAAAAATCATCTGGATTTAACGCATATTTCTCAAAGTAGCTGAAATCATATTCAAAAGAATTTGCTAAGTTGCATTGTGTTTTATTTTCAATGAAATCAGCATAGAAATCAAAACACAAACCAAACCCAAGGTCATTGTTATGCCTGTCTATAAATTCAGCACCATATACAACAAAATGGCATATATTATTTTTGTTGCCTCTAATGCTCTGTTTTGCTTCATTGGGATTGATAAACTTATCTAGTTCCTGCTTAACACATTTAGTATCTTTTACTCTTTTGAATTCAATTAGAAAAAACTGATTATTTTTATCTGAAAATAGTGTATCTCCCGCTTGCTCTTGGTTACCATTTAATGGGGTAGCATTGAATTGTAATTTTGACCATGCAATGAATGCATATTCAACAGTTTTTTCCCACCAAATCATAATTTAAGCTCCTTCCAATTAATCTAATATATCAGCAAGCGTAGCAAGCAAGCCGTAGCCCACATATAGGGTGTGTGCGGTACGCACGCGTTTTCCATTTTCTCTGCAACCCCAACCCACCGCGTGCGTGCCTTGCGGCACACACCCTGCCGATGGGTTCAAAGGTCGTCTGAAAAAACGCTTGCAGCGTTTGTTCCATCTGCCTTGTGATAAAGGCTGCCTGAAAAATTCCCACTGTTGATTTTTCGGGCATTCTTTTTCAGACGATCTGTAACGCCTGAATCTATTGCAACCCGCTTCCTCCCCCGTGGGGGAGGGCTGGGGAGAGGGCATTCTCCGAATTTCGGTAACCTTTCCCAACAACTCAACCACCGAAATACAAACCTTGCGGCTTATTGCCCTCTTTCTAGCTCTCTCCCACGTGAGAGAGGATGAAGCGACTGTTGGGGCTAATAATTCTGTAAGGAAAACAAATTGCGCAGACTACTTTTCCAATTCCTGTAACACACGCAGGATTTACGCTAGCACATTGTTTGTCTGCCGCAAAATCTCGTGATTCCAAAAACGCAGCTTTTATTATTGTGTATTAAGTGGTGTGTACTGAGCTGCCGAATATGGTTTTATTCTATGTCTATAATAGTCTGTACGCTTTCTAATATTTTATTGGATAGGTTTTCCACGCTTCTTGCACCTTCATTAATCCTCGGTCCTTTTTGTTTGAGGGTTTGGTCCATGTAGATACTGCCAGCCATGGCGGGTTCTTTTAGGCAGCGGTCTACGGAAAATTGCTCTAACTCAGCGGCAGTTGTCGGAATGGCACATTCTGAGTTGGCTATGGTTTTGCTGCTTTCAGAGAGGGTTTTGTAGATGCCTTGAGTTGAGGAATCGACGATGTCCGCGCCGAGTTGGCTGATTTTTTTCAGGTCAATGGTTTCGTTGTCTGCGAAAGCGGGAACGCTCATAAGTAGGCATAGGAGTAAAGCCGTTTTTTTCATGAAATACCTTTATGAGTAGGTTTTCTTCAGGTAGTTTGATGAGCAAACCGCCTTGTAGTTTGGTGTAATGTGTTAGCGATTGTTTCGTTTTTGGTAATCGTCATTCCATGCTTGTACGGCTGTATTGGCGTCGCGTGCAACAGAATGGATGGTGTTACACGCGGATAATACGCTGATTAATGCGATAAACAGGGCTACTTTTTTCATAGGGTTAATCCTTATGTTAATGGTGGTGAGTAAGAACGACCAGTATTTGACCGGCATGAAATCGGTATGGTTTTTAAAAGCTGGTAACAAACGTAATCAAGCCAAACACAATACCAGGTGCATTAGCCAATGCCACAGGCCAATCGCGTTTTTCTTTGAGTAAGCCATATGCCACCCATAAGGTACAGTTAATCGCTGCCACCAAAGGTTGCAAAGGTGCGCCTTTGTTGCCTGCCAAATTTGCTTGGATTTGTGGAATATAGGATACATACATACCCACTGCCATAATCGTAGCGGCAATAGACAATATGCGCATTTGTTTTTCAGTTAATTTCATAAGAAATCCTTTTATTTTTTAGAGTTGCGTAAAAATATTGGGTTAATCTTCTTGTTTGGTTATAGCAATTTTTCCATCATTATATTCTGCAAGGAATATTTTGCTAACATCTTCAATTCCTTGTGATTTTAATTCAGCAAGCAACCAATCTTCATCTTTATCAATCATTTCCAATGTCGTTTGCTGAATTACACCATCGGTAATTAAAGGATATTTGGGATTGGTTTCGCCAAACGATGTAATGATAATTTGCCCATCTTGTTCCAAAATGGCTTGTTTTACATCTTTGATTGTATAAATTCCTTGCATACGTAATTTAAAAGATAAATCATGTGCTGATAAGCCCACTTGCTTCATGGATTTGACATCAATTTGTCCTTTTGAAACCAGTACAACTGGTTCACCATCTACCCATCGTTTGACTAAATTATTATGCTTTTTCAACCATCGCAGTGATAATACCAATATAAACCAAATGACTAAAATCAGCATAAATTCAGGAATAGTAATATCAGGATTATAAATAACGCCCCCCACAATCCCACCCAATACATAATTTTGTACTTGGTCGCTTGCAGATGCGGGGGCAAGATTCCCCTTTCCTGTCAAATTAATCACTAATATCAATGCCAAAAAACCCAGCAACAATTTCAGTGCAACATTAAAATAAAACACAAACTTACCCTTTTATTGCTTTTATATTGTCAACAAATTTATCAAACAAATAACCGACATCTTGTGGACCTGGGCTGGCTTCTGGGTGGCCTTGAAAACAAAATACAGGTTTATCTGTTAATTCAATGCCTTGCAAAGTATGGTCAAATAAGGATTTATGTGTAACTCGCGCATTGGCTGGCAAAGTATCCACATCTACCGCAAAACCGTGGTTTTGGCTGGTAATCACCACTTTTCCGCTATCTAAATCTTGCACAGGGTGATTCGCACCATGATGACTAAACCGCATTTTTAAGGTTTTTGCCCCAATTGCCAAACCAATTAATTGATGCCCCAAGCAAATTCCAAAAATGGGTTTACCGCTGGCAATCAGGGTTTGAGTTGCTTCAATGGCATAATCGCAAGCTTGCGGATCGCCTGGTCCATTGGACAGAAAAATACCATCTGGATTCAAAGCCAATACATCGGCTGCGCTGGTTTGTGCGGGTACAACCGTTAAACGACAACCACGTTGCGCCAACATTCTTAAAATATTGGTTTTTACACCAAAATCATAAGCCACAACATGATAGGGTGTTTCAGGCTGCCTGAAACCTTCGCCCAAAGCCCACTCGCCTTCAATCCATTCGTAAGTTTCTGTACAAGAAACTTCTTTTGCCAAATCTTTGCCCACCATGCTACCAAATTCAGCGATCAGTTCTTGTGCTTTTTCTATTGTGGCGTTTTCGCCTGTTAAAATTGCGCCGCCTTGTGAGCCTTTTTCGCGTAATAAATTCGTGAGATGGCGCGTATCAATATTAGCAATAGCAACGGTTTGGTTGCGAACTAGATAATCGTGCAAACTTTCACCTGCACGAAAATTGCTATGCAATAAGGGTAAATCACGAATAATTAAGCCTGCCGCCCAAACTTGCTTACTTTCTTGGTCTTCATTATTGGTGCCTGTATTGCCGATATGGGGATATGTGAGCGTAACAATTTGCTTACAATAAGAAGGGTCAGTTAGGATTTCCTGATAGCCTGTCATAGCAGTATTGAACACGACCTCACCAGAAGTGTTGCCGTTATAACCCACCGACACACCATGAAACACGCTACCATCTGCCAAAACTAATAATGCTGGACAAGACATAAGCACTCCAAAATCAATTATTTATATTTCTATTTTTCACAAAAAAGCACATAGCGCAAAATAGCAATATGTGCTTTCTATACTATATTAGGAAAGCGAACCATTCTAGCTTAAATGAAGCTTTTTTTCAAGGTGCGGAAAGAAACTGACAAAAAACGGCACATTCTATAAAGAATGAACCGTTTGTAATCATACTAAATAAAAAGACATAGCACGGTGCAACGTGTACTCACATTATTAGAAAATCTCACGCCAAGACAAACGTTTAACAGAGCTTTCATCACCCAGTGGCGCAACAAGTTGCGACATACGACCATTGTTACCCGCACCATTAAGGATAATACCACCATTAATTACTTTTGTTGGGCTACTTTTTAGAATCATATTGTTGTAAGTATGAATCACACTAGCAGCTTGGTCTTTTTCATCAATTGAGCCATCATCATTGGTATCAAACAGAGGTTTATTCCAGTTACCACCTGTGCGCAAGTTCACCATCACAACGGCACTATCGCCTGTTTGTGTACACACATTTTCAGCGGTTAATGTACTACCGTTGTCAGGTGTAACGGTTTGGAATTGTGCCACACGCCCAGAATTCACCCAAGCGTTGCTCACGCTCAACATATTGGCGGGGAATTTCAAACGCCAGCCTGTGTGGTTTTGAGTGATAGGATTTTGCGTGATGGTACTAAATGCGCCGCCTTTATCAGTAAAGGTTTTAACAAACTCTTGTTGCAAGAGTTTGTCATCATTGGCGATCATTGGGATACCTGTGCCGTTGTTTGCAGTGGTGATTTTATTTTCAAACACACCATAAGCATAGTTTTGGAATGAGCGTTTTTCTGCTGCGGAAGGCAAGTCACTATTACCAAAGAAACGACCTGTAGCAAAGGTTACAAACACATTGCCCGATGCTTTTTGAGCATAAGGCGCACCAACAATAGAGGCATCAGCTTTAAATAATGGTGTGTCAGCGCCATAGGCCAATTTGAATTGACCATCAGCATCTTGGTCCAATTTCCAAAGTTTGCCTTCTAAATCACCCACGTATAATGCATCGGCAGAATTGTCGTTATTATCATCATAAGCAAAGATTTCACCGACACCTGCTTTGCCAAGTTTGATTTTGTAATAATCTACATTTTCTGTCCAAGAGCTATGTTTTGTATGAATATTTTTTAATACAAAAATATAACCATCATCGCTGCCTGTGGATGTATTATTGCGATAACCACTGCTTACAATGGCAATAGGGTTGCCATCTTTATCATGTGTCACCACTACTTGTGGAATGGTTAAGCCCAATTCGGGTACAGAAAAGTCCCATAATACATTATTAGTCCCCGCGCCATCACTCAAGTTGGTTACATCTAATGCATAAACGCTGTTACCACCACGTCCAGTTGTGCCAATTAATACAGAGTGCGCCACTTTGCTTGAATCGCACACTTCGGCAATGGTGGGGGATCCATCATTGAGCCAACGGTTGGCGGTGGAACCTCGATACAGACTTGAAGCATAGTCGTTTAGGCGTGATAATGTGCCTTCGGGAATGTAGGCCATTTTTTCAGCACCCGTGTTATCAAATATATGTAACATGCCATCATTGGCCGCAACGGCATAATTAATGGCGCGATTTCTAACTTTGTTGTCATCGTCATAAGTACAAGTACCACCTAGTGGGCTAGTAGGTAAGGTATGAACGGGACGAATGGCGGCGGGGCTAGAGTTAATAACCATACCCATTAAATAGCCATTGCGTGTACGCAAGCTGGTGGCACCTTCATTGCTGTCATCACCCAAAACATAAGGAATCAGTTGTTTGGTATCAAACGCATCACCAGAGCGGGTTAACACTCTTGCTAACAATTTGCTGCGCAAGGTGCTTTCATTTTGCATGTTAAACTGAACGGCTTGGTTGTTCACGCTGGTGACCACATTGCGAGTCGACCAAGTGGTGCGATTATGATAACGTTGTTCCAACAAAGCCCCTGCATTCCACAAGGTGGTGTATGTATATGTAAAACCATTGTTTTTGTTGCGTGACACGGTCATCTTGGTTTTGATCAACCCACCAGAATAAACGGGTGAATTTTCGGTATAGGTAGATTGCAGGATATTTAAACCATTACGTTCTACATCTACGGCCACGTTGGGATCTTCATCTGTGGTTACGTTGGCTTGGGTGGGCGAGTCGGCACCACCGGCACTGCCAATGGCATTTTTAAGTGCTCGTACCATAGATTCGGGTGTATTGGCAATGGCATAAGTACGTGGTACACCTTTCTTGAATGCGGAAATGGATGTCCTGCCTTCTAAGTCATCTGTCCATTCAGAACGTACATCGGGCAAAGGTACATAAGGCACAATATCACGGTTGGGGCTGGCTTCTGGGTCATCATTAAAGCCACCATATTTTGCAGCCAGATAATAGGTATTTTTCATCATACCTTGATAATTAGCTTTATAATCATTATTTTCCACAACGTCAATCGCAAAAGTATTAATGGTTTGCTTACCCACTAATCCTGTTTGGATATCATTCAAACGACCCCAATAAGCCAACGCAGGCAAACCAAAGCGTGAGTTACCAGACCATGCACCAACATCTGTACCACCACCACCTTTATTAAAAATACTTTCATCTATTCCTTCAAGATTTAAAATCGTGTCAGCCAAAGTGGAAACATTAATTTCCTTATCTTCCACATGAGTAGATGTTTTTGGTTCATATCTCAATGGATCAGTTGGAGAGTTGCCATAACCTGGCAAATCAATATCATAGTGTGTATTGGTATCACCAATGAAAACGATTTGGTTTGGACGACATGCATTTTCACGCACATTATTCACACTATTTACTACCAATGGATTATCCCAATCCAAAATAATTGGGAAGTTATCTTTCCATATCATAGCTGTATTAGATTCGCCACCTTGCATTTGTCGCAATGTATATTGATATATTATGTCCTTATTAGTACCCGCATACGCAGGATTCCTAGCTTTGAAAGAATTATACTCTTCTGGGAAACCTGTATTACGTAAATAACGTTGCGCTACATAATACAACTCTGCACCTGGGTCATTAGTCTTATAACCTGCATAATCACCAAATTTATTTAAATAGTTAATGACACCAGAGTTAGATACTTTAGATTGAGCTGCATCTTCTGTATCTGGGTTGATCACAAATTGTCCAGTATTTGCGTGAATCTCTGCGCCAAGAGTAACAGTTGTACCCGTCGCTTGTATTGGTTGAGTTTCATCACCTTTAGTCGTCATGACGGCTGTCTCACCCAATAGCGATTTCATACGCGCACGCAATACCCCACCATTGATATATCTATCATCTACGTTAGCATAACCAAAAGCACCAAAACGCATCGTGTTGATACGTTCTTGCATTAAACCTGTGGGTTTATATTTGCCATTGGGATACTTGGTACACTGAATGGAAGTTGTCGCATCTTTAGTACCATAGGATTCGGCTGTTGCTGCGTCATCACACACACGAACCACAGCATGATAAGGCATATAACGTGCTTTAATAGGTAAAGCTAAAATTTGTTTTTGGAAATATGCCCCAAGTTTTGAAAAATATTGCTCAAAATAAAAACGGCGACGGAAGCTTACAGAGAAGTCTTGGTTATCAACTACAATAACCGCATTGCCATCACCAAATTTATTTTTTGCCCAATCTCCTGGTGCTGAACGCAATACGCTATATCTATAAGGCGAATACGTACTATACGATACGAAATCATTGAGATTATCGCTGGCATATTGACTTGGCATGACTCGTTTAAGCAAATTATCAGGCAAATAAATATAGCGATTAGTAAAAAATGATGAGTTTTGACGTCCTGCCACCACTAAAGCACGGCGCAAATAAGTTTCATTTGGTGTGTCACCCAATTCATAAGCTTTACTGGTATTTAACATGGTTGCAGCACGGTTACCCCCTGTCAAAGCCTGACGGAAAATATCAATTGCTGCCATACTTGCCCAGTTAAGCATATTGCCACTGAATTCATTAGGGTTGCTGCCAGAACATAAACCTACACCTTCATTTGTATCAACAGCGTTACTACTAACTTTGAAGTATTCCACTGTGTTTGGATTAACAGGTTTATATGGTCTATTAGCATTAGCACCATTTATATCTCGAAGAGCCAATGGAATTTTGCCATTATTGAAAAAATATTCCACCTGTTTTGTTTGTTGATTTATTCGTGTATCAATAACATCTTGCCCATTCGTACTATAGCCTGAATTATCAAATGCACGCGCAGCATCACTATCTGAAGAATCAGGAACATAGACATAGCATTTACGGTTATCAAAATAGCCTAAATAGCGGTTTTTAATACTGATTGTGTTATAGTAGTTTTTGGGGTTACCTATTGATACATCAGTTGAGTTATACGCCAAGCCCGCAGTCGGGAACTCCACTGATAAGGCTAACAATACATTGGGCGAATATTGAACGGTGGCACCAACTAATGCACCTGAAGCAATATCGGTATTGGTTTCGGCATGGGTTATAGATGTGGTGCTGACCAATAGTGGCAATGCTAACAGAACGGCTTTGCTAAGTGTTCGCAGCTTGGGCGATGATTTGGTTTTCATTTAAACCTCCTAGTTATTATATTGGTGTTTAATACTGCAATTATAACGCATCTTGTTTTATAAGACTTTGGTTGTCTATTTGTACAGCAAATAGTGTGCCATGTTAGATACAGTTATTTTGTATATAACACATTGACAAATAATGTAAAATAAATTAAAAGCCATGCTTGGTATGATGGAATGTTTTCGAATAAAAATGATGAATATAAGAAATTTTTTAGGTACGCAGCCACGCATTGCGCCGGATTGTTTTATAGATCCTACAGCGGTTATTATCGGTGATGTGTGTCTTGCTGAACAGGTTTCGGTATGGGCGCAGACAGTCATACGGGGTGATGTAAACTTGATTAGCATTGGTGTGCGTAGCAATGTGCAAGATGGTAGTGTGTTACACGTGTCACATAAAAACACTGCTAAACCCGAAGGTTCTCCGCTGATTATTGGAGAAGAGGTAACCATTGGGCATAAGGTGATGTTGCATGGTTGTAAAATAGGTGATCGGGTTCTGGTGGGCATGGGTAGTATTGTGTTGGATGATGTGGTGATTGAAGATGAGGTGATGATAGGGGCAGGCAGTTTGGTGCCACCGCGCAAAAGGTTGCAAAGTGGCTTTTTGTATGTGGGTTCACCTGTACAAGCGGTGCGTGAATTGACTGATAAAGAGCGTGAATTTTTGCGGTATTCGGCAGCGCATTATGTGAAGCTGGCGGCACAACATCAGCAATCTTATGGTACTTGAATTTTAATGTGCATCGTCCCAATTGTTACCAATGCCTACCTCGGCGATAAGAGGAACGGCTAACACGTCTTTTCCCACGCTTGCCATGATTTGTGGTAATTGTTGTTGGATTAGGGCGCATTCATCTTGGCTTACTTCTAGTACCAGTTCATCATGAACTTGCATGATAAGTTTTGACTGTAGGTGTTCGCGTTGTAAAAAGTTGCGTGTTGCCAGCATGGCCAGTTTGATTAAATCGCTGGCGGTGCCTTGCATGGGCGCGTTGATGGCGGCACGTTCGGCACTGGCGCGTTGTGTGGCCTTGCCATGTATATCGGGCAAATACAATCGTCGCCCAAATAGGGTTTCGACATAGCCTTGTTGTTGGGCTTGTTCGCGCATTTTTTGCATGTACTCAGCCACACCGCGATAACGGTCAAAATAACGTTGAATAAATAATTCTGCTGATGTATTGTCTATACCCAATGCTTTGGCTAAACCATAATGACTCATGCCGTAAATCAAACCAAAATTAATGGTTTTGGCATAGCGGCGTTGTTCGGGGCTAATGTGTTCGGTGCTCACACCAAAAACTTCTGCGGCGGTGCGGCGGTGTACATCTTCATTATTGTTAAACGATTCAATTAGAGTCGGATCTTCGGATAAATGCGCCATAATTCGCAATTCAATTTGTGAATAGTCGGCAGACAATACGATATGATTAGAATCGGCAACAAAAGCTCGGCGCACACGGCGGCCTTCTGGTGTGCGGATGGGGATATTTTGCAAATTGGGATGGTTGCTTGCCAAACGCCCTGTTACGGCCACAGCTTGTGCGTAAGTGGTGTGGACACGTTGTGTTTTTGGGTTAATCATTTCGGGCAGTTTGTCGGTATAGGTGGATTTGAGTTTAGCTAAACTGCGGTGTTGTAATAATAGCTGTGGTAGGGGATAATCCAATGCCAGTTTTTCTAACACACTTTCGTCAGTAGAATAGCCGCCTGTACTGGTTTTTTTGATGCCTTTGGTGGGCAGCCCCATCTGGTTGAATAAAATATCTTGTAATTGTTTAGGCGAACTTAAATTAAAGGTTTGTCCTGCCAAATTATAGACTTTATCTTGCAAAATGTGCAGTTGTTGTCCCAATTCGTGGCTTTGATTGGCCAATTCGGTGCAATTGATTTTTACGCCCACGTTTTCCATTTCAAATAATACTTGCGACAAAGGCAATTCCATTTGTTGATACATGGCTAATTGTTTGTCATTCATCATATGGCGTAAATGTTCTTCAATACGCCATGAAAAATCAGCATCTTGACAGGCATATTCGGTGGCTTGCTCAATGGGAACTTGAGCAAATGAAATTTGTTTTTTGCCTTTGCCGCACAAATCTTCGTATTTGATGGTGGTTAAACCTAACCAGCGTTGGGCTAAATCATCTAAACCATGCTTTAAATGACTTTCTATAATATAAGAAGCCAGCATAGAATCGCCGACTATTCCTTGTAATATTAGACCATGATTATAAAAAACATGTTGATCGTATTTAAGGTTTTGTCCAATTTTGCCTAGTTTAGGGTTTTCTAAATAGGGTTTTAGGGCGTTTAACACGTGGGCGATGGGCAACTGTTGTGTGGTTGAGGTATGCGCCAGTGGAATATAAACGGCTTCGCCTGCACCAAAGGCAATACTGATTCCCACTAGGTGTGCTTGCATCATATCTAGTGATGTGGTTTCAGTATCCAAAGCTATGCATTGAGCGGTAGACAAACGTGTTAATAATGTTTGCAATAACGCTTCTGTATTGATGGTTTGATAATGTTTGTTGATTGGTGCAAGGGCGGGTTTGGGATTGGGTAAAAGGGGTTCTTGATTGATGGGGGGGTAAAATAAATCGTTGGGAGTCAGATGTTTTTCGGCTTCTTTTGACCATGTTTTAAAGCCTAGTTGTTGAAACTGGGGCAATAGTGCAGCCCAATCTGGTTCTTGACGGTTTAATGTGGCGATACCATGTGGTAAGTCGGTGGATAAATCGACATCCGTTTTGATGGTAACTAAGGCGTGGGATAAGGGTAATTGGGTTAGGGCATCACGTAAATATTCCCCATTTTTGCCGGTAAAGGTATTGGCGTTTTGCATGATATTTGCCAATGAACCATATTGCGCTAACCATTGTGCTGCGCGTTTTTCCCCGCAATTTTTTACGCCTGGAACATTGTCCACTTTATCACCAACCAATGCCAAATAATCAGTTATTTGCCGTGGATAAACACCAAATTTTTCAAATACGCCATCAATATCTAGCGTTTGATTTTTCATGGTATCAACTAAATGGACGTGTTCATTGACCAATTGTGCCATGTCTTTATCACCCGTAGAAATGATAACTTGCATGTTTTGTTGTACAGCCATGACGCTTAGCGTTCCAATAACATCATCGGCTTCTACGCCTGCGATTTTTAGTACATGCCAACCCATTTGTTGTACCAGTTGAGGTAATTTATCGGCTTGAGGGCGCAAATCATCGGGCATAGGTGGACGATTGGCTTTGTATTTGGGATACATATCGTGACGGAAATTTTTGCCTTTAGCATCAAAAATACATGCGCAATAGTCATAAGCAATGTCGTGGCTTAAGCGGCGCAACATATTTAATACACCATAAATGGCATTGGTACGTGTGCCATCGGGTGCGGATAAATGAGCCATAGCGTGATAGGCACGATAAAGATAGGACGAACCATCTACAAGCAATAAAGTGGGTTTCA
>CAKARD010000034.1 GCA_916720425.1 uncultured Kingella sp.
ATTCTCATCAAGACATTTAGGGGATTTTGGGGAATTTTGCAAAGGTCTCCAACTGTAAATTCACCATACCACCTACTATCACTATCACATTATACTGCCCAAAACGAACAGATAAACAACATAAAAGGCAATCATAGCAATTGTGCTACAAAAGCCTTTTAATATAGCTCATACCATTTATTTTGAACTAATATTATTTCATCGCATCAGTCATGCTCTTCACATTATAGCGAAACAAATCCACATAACTTTGTGCGGGCGCACCTTTGCTCAATGCATCCGAATACAACGTTCCTCCTATTTTCGCACCTGTTTCTTGAGCTATACGTTGCACCATTTGACCATTTTTAATATTTTCTATAAACACTGCTTTTACACCTTGCTGTTTTACCTGACGAATAATCTCTGCAACGGCTTTGGCAGAAGACTCACCTTCAGTACTCACTCCTTGAGGGGATAAAAAAGTCACGTTGTAACGTTTACCTAAATAATGAAAAGAATCGTGTCCTGTTAAAACCTTACGTTTTCCTACTGGAATCGCATTAAATTGTTGTTGTGCATAAATATGTAGTTGATTTAACTGCGCTGAATAGTTTTTAAGGCGTTGTTGATAATATGCTTTACCTGCAGGATCAACTTTAATTAGCGCATCGGCAACATTGGTAGCATATTGCTGCATTAAAACAGGATCGTGCCACACATGTGGGTCAAATTCACCATGGTGATGGTGATCATGTTCATCATGTTCGTGATGGTATTCTTCAGTTTTGAGTGCGTTAATGCCTGCTGTTACTTCGGCATAAGCAACTTTACTACGCTTTACCGCACGAACTAAATCAGCTTTTTCTAAACCTAATCCATTTAACAAAACCAGTTTTGCTGCCGAAATTTTTTTAACATCACCACCTGTAAGTTGATAGGCATGACTATCTGTATCTGCGCCCACCAAATTGCTGACAATCACACGCTCCCCACCAATTTGTTGCGCCACATCACCCAAAATACTAAAACTAGCTACAACAGGTAAACCCTCTGCTTTAGCCCAACTTGCACCCATCAATACTAATGAAGCAACAATAATATTTAGTGATGTTTTCATCTTATTTGTCCTTTTCAAAAATCGCATTATATCATGTTATACCATAACGATTCAATCTAGATCCAAACCATTGACTAGGCGATATTGTAAGCGGATAAATTCATTTAACACGCTTTGTTGAATTTCCAATCTTTTATCCACAGGTGAAGCAAAGCGCACCACTAGGTGATAAAACTTTTCATCATGTGGCACGCGGCTAATCCGTGTCCGTGCAGCAGGAGTAAAAAATAATTTTTGTAACTGTACTGCTTCAAAATATGTAGCAATTTCAGCAGTATAAGGATCACACAGTTGTCCCAAAACATTTTGTAAACGTGGCACAATTGCATCAGAATCCAAATGAATTGGAACAGGAATTTCAAACGTGTGCACCACATATCGTCCCAAAATATTATCTCGTTGTACAGAATGGTTGAGTAACAGACTATTGGGAAAAGATACTGTACGCCCCGATAAATTACCAATATATGGATTGGGACCAATTTGCATAATTAGGGTATTAAGTAAGTTAATATCTACGACATGACCACGAAAGTTATCTATCTCAATATAATCACCCACCGAATATTGCCGTGTTGCAAAGCGCAATAAACTCCCAGATAAACACATAATCAGTTCTTTGGTTGCCACAACGGTTGCTGCTGCCAAGGCAACCATAGACAAGGCAAACGTTTGAATTTGGCTACCCCAAACCATTAACAAACCTAATAGTGATACAATCAATGCTACATTGCGACTAACCACCAAAGCGCGACGTTTTTGTTCCAAGCCCCAATGTGGATGACTTTTAAGATGCACAAATAACCACACTTGTTTGCTAATCCACACTGTGGGTAACCAAAACAAAGAAATCAACCACTCATCAGGCAATGATAACCATTGATGCAACCAGTCTAATAATTCATTCATCATAAAATGACACATTCAAGTATGTAATAATACTCATATCAGTATTATTTAATCGTTTTTTAAATAAAAACTGCTTTCTTTTTGAAGACAAGCTAAACTCAATTTCTATTGATTAATTACTTATGTTTTCATTTAATTTTTTTAACAAAGTATCTATGCGTTCTGGGTCTTCATTGCGTAAAATCTTGGCCACTTCATTTTCTAGATATTCTGTATGACTATGCAAAATAACGTCTTTAACATCCAATAAATTAGCCGTATTCATAGAAAATATACGTAATCCCATGCCCAATAATAATCGGGTAAACCGTATATCTGCCGCCATTTCACCGCAAACAGACACACGTTTTCCCATGCGGTTGGCGGTACGAATAATATGTGCCAACAGTTTTAATATGGCTGGATGAGCGGGTTGATACAAATAACTCACGCTATCATCATTTCTATCTACCGATAAAGTATATTGAATTAAATCATTGGTGCCGATAGAAATAAAATCCACACATTTTAACAAACTAGATACGGTTAAAGCGGCAGAAGGAATTTCTATCATACAACCAATTTCTATATCACCCATGGTTTCATTACGCTCTGCAAGTTGTTGTTTTGCCGTTTCCAAATGAACCAAACTTTGTTTTAATTCTGACAAACTGGTAATCATTGGAAACATCATTTTTATTTTTCCATGCGTTGCTGCACGTAAAATAGCACGCATTTGTGTGCGAAACATCACGGGTTCTGCATGACACAATCGAATTCCTGTTAATCCCAGAGCAGGATTAAGCGAAGCATTGGGTGTCCCACTATTACCAAACCACCGCGGATTCTTATCAACACCCAAATCTATGGTGCGTATAGTAAGGGGCTTGCCTTTCATTTTTTTGACGATATCACTGTAAAACAAATACTGTTCTTCTTCACTGGGCAAGGTATCACGATTAAGAAATAAAAACTCACTACGCAACAATCCCACGCCATCTGCACCCAATTTATGCAATGTTTTGATATCATCAGCAAGTTCTATATTAGCCAAAAGCTCTATTTGTTCACCATCGGCAGTGGTCGCTGCTGTGTTTTTGAGTTTGTTTAATGCACGTTGTTGGCTACGATAAGCTTTTTGCCGTGCTTTGTATTCGGCCAACACCAACTCATCAGGGCTAATGATCAGCACGCCAGCCATACCATCTACAATGACCCATTCATTTTGGCTAATCAATTGCCGCGCATTACCCAATCCCACGGCAGAAGGAATATTCAAACTACGTCCTAAAATAGCAGTGTGGCTCGTTGGGCCACCGATATCTGTAACAAACCCTTCTATTTTTTGATCCTTAAAAAACACCGTATCTGCAGGTGCTAAATCATGGGCAATTAATATTGTATCGTCCCACAAGTTTGCACCAATATTAATTTCTGTACTTTGTCCTATTAGATTTTTTTGCAATCTCTCAACAACTTGTAACATATCTTGTTTACGTTCGCGTAAATAAGAATCTTCTATCTCATCAAATTGCTTAGATAATTTCTCAGTTTGTATTTTTAATGCCCATTCTGCATTAATCAACTGTTCTTGCATAATATCTATAGGTTCTCGTGATAGCGTTACATCAGTTAACAACATCAAGTGTAACGAGATAAACGCACCCAGTTCTGTAGGGGCATTCTCAGGGATGGCACTACGCAATTGTTCTAACTGTCGCCGTGTAGTTTTAACGGCGGTTTCAAAACGCGCAATTTCCTGAGGCAATACCTCAGCAGTCAAATTACTTTGCGGGACTTCAGATATACCACGTACTACCAAATGCGCTCGTCCAATCGCGATCCCTTTACCTGCAGGATAACCATGTAACACAATCATGCCCTATTCCCCCTCATCAAAATAATTATTAATGAGTGATATAAGCGCATTGATAGCTGCTACCTCATCTGTCCCTTCAGTTTCTAATTCAATTTGCGTACCTTGAGCAGCCGCAAGCATCATCAATCCCATAATACTTTTACCATTAACGCGCTTACCATTGCGTATTACCCAAACTTCACTTTGAAATTGACTGGCAATTTGCGTAAATTTACTCGATGCACGCGCATGCAAACCCAATTTATTAATAATTGTAACGCTTTGATGTTGCATTGCTTTTATCCTTATCCGTTCAATGGTTCAGTCAACGCCATAATCCCATCAATCCCTGCTTGTTTTACTTCTTCAGTCAATACAGTCAAATCATCATATTGCGCATGTTTACTGACTGCTTTAATCAACATAGGTGCATTTAAACCACTAATTAATGCCACTTGACCCACACTAATCATCTTTAGCATGGCATTACATGGTGTTGCACCAAAAATATCAGTCAAAACCAAAATTCCAGATCCCGAATCCAGCTCAGGTAATAACGCTTGCATACGATTTAAAATATCTCCGTGATCTTCGCTCTTATCCACATTTAAAATACGCATATGTGAAAAATCGCTATTAGGAAAAAAATGTTTGGCTAAAGAATAATGTGCCTCACCTAAAAATTCATGGGTAATAATTAAAATACCTATCATAACTGACCTCTTTTGATATGTAGGATATAAAGTATAACTCAAGGCAAGCGAATTCGCCGATAACAGTTTATATTTCAGAGGATAAAAGAAAAAGCATACACTATTATTGTCAAGCACTTATGTTAACCTCTCAATAGTGATGATTATAGTTTAGCAGTACAACATAATAATCATTATGTTAAATAATTTATTCCATATCAACTAATCGTCAAAACTTGTCTTATTTAATGTTTTACGTTATGTTCTATTTTTTAATTGGGAAATTATAATGTTGCGCACAATTTTATTATTTTTTATCTTACTATTCTCCAGTATAAGCGTTTGGGCAAAAGATTCTTTAGTTTGGCAAATCAAACAACAAGGCAAGGTTCAAGGATATTTGGTTGGTACAATGCATATTGCACCCAAAGACTTTCATTTACCTAAAAATATGCTCTTTGCACTCCATAATAGCCAAGTTCTAATAGTAGAGAGCCAAATGCAAATAGATACGACTCAATTATCACCCCAAGTCTTTAATTCTCTACAAAAACTCATCACTAATACGCGCCCATTATCCCAAACATTAGGTAAAACACGTTTAATGCGTTTGAAACAACATCTGTCTCAAAGTCCCCATTCCCAAGAATTATCTATTTTACTCAACAGCAATCCTCAATTAGAACCTTGGTTCATTTGGATAAATTTAAGTTATACCTTTATGCCAGAAAATTTTTCATTACAGCATGGTATAGATGAACAACTCATTAATCAAGCAAAGAAAAATAAAAAGAAAATATTGGGTTTAGAAATACTAGAAGCCCTTAGCTTGCTCAAACCTTTACCTATTGATCCCATTAACCGTAGCATAGATACCATGTTAGATCACGTGCCACAAAATCAAGCCATGGCAAAACAAATGTGGCAGTTTTATCAAAAACAACAAACAACTCAAATGGTATATTTTGCCAATGACCCTAAACAAGATTTTGTGACTACTGCCGCTAAAGATATCCCACTTATGCGACAATGGAATGATGATAAATTAATCGCAACACGTAATCGAAACTGGTTACCCAAAATTCAACAGGCATTGTCCCAACAACCTACCACCATTGCCGTAGGAGCATTACATTTATTTGGTAAACAAGGCTTGATCGAACTATTACGCCAAAAAGGTTATACTATTGATGCCGTTTTGCCAACACATTGACCCTATAGGCAAAAAATTAGATAATTTACGCCATTATTGAACACATTAGGCAGCCGGTTCAACGATTAGGCTGCCTTAATACATTTTGAGAATTCTATCATGAAAACACCCGAACTTCTTCTTCCTGCTGGCGGTTTAGAACGCATGCAAACCGCTTATGATTTTGGTGCAGATGCCGTTTATGCAGGCAGTCCGCGTTATTCTCTGCGTGCTCGTAACAACGAATTTGCGAAATTAGACGTATTAGAGCATGGCATTGCCCAGGCACATGCACGTGGTAAAAAATTTTATCTCACTGTCAATACACTTCCTCACAATAGCAAGTTAAAAACCTTTATGGCAGATATGGAACCCCTACTTGCCATGAAACCCGATGCATTAATTATGGCCGATCCAGGTTTAATTATGATGATGCGTGAGCATCACCCCGAAGTTGCCATTCATCTATCTGTACAAGCCAATACCACCAACTATTGGGGAGTCAAATTCTGGCAAAATATAGGGATAGAACGCATTATTCTTTCACGAGAACTGAGCATGGAAGAAATCGCCGAAATTCGTCAGCAATGTCCCGACATAGAACTAGAAGTCTTTGTACACGGTGCGCTATGTATTGCCTATTCAGGACGCTGTTTATTATCAGGTTATTTTAACCACCGCGATCCTAATCAAGGCACTTGCACCAACTCATGTCGCTGGGATTACAAAGTCCACGACACCCAAACTGATGAAATGGGTGATGTCAAAATACTCGACGGATTCAATTTTCAAGCTGCTCAAGAAGAAGCCAATGCCGCATTTGAAGGTATTAACGGACAGCAACGTCACCCCGCTGCCAATAAAGTTTTTTTAATAGAAGAATCCAATCGTCCTGGCGAAATGATGCCCATCATGGAAGATGAACACGGCACTTATATCATGAATTCCAAAGATCTCCGTGCTATTGAACAAGTCGCAAAACTGGCCGAGATTGGCGTAGACAGCCTCAAAGTAGAGGGACGCACTAAATCCGTCTATTATGTTGCACGCGTTGCCCAATCCTATCGCAAAGCCATAGATGATGCCATTGCAGGAAAACCTTTTGATTACAGCCTACTCGCAGAATTAGAAGGGTTAGCCAATCGCGGTTACACCTCAGGCTTTTTAGAACGCCACCAAACCCAAGAATACCAAAACTATTTGTATGGTCATTCCATTGCCAAACAAAGCCAATTTGTCGGACAAATCAATCAAGTAGATGCTGACGGTTGGGCAACTATAGATGTGAAAAACCGCTTTAGTGTGGGAGATACACTAGAAATTATTCACCCAAAAGGTAATCAACTCATTATCCTATCTCAAATGAAACACAAAGGTCAAGATATCCAAGTTGCCGCAGGAAACGGCATACAAGTACAAATTCCCAATATGTATGGACGAGAAAAAGCCTTAATTGCACGCATTATCCAATCTTAAATTTGATTAAAATCAAATTGTTAAAATTTTTTTATTATTTTATATAGTAAAGAAATCACATATTTGTTATATTACGCTAAATTTCATATAGTAAGGATTACTATTCTTTACAAAACAAGGTAACAGATAACCCAAATCAAAGGAAAGTAAAAAATGGCAAATATTACTCAATCACTAGACAACATTATGCACATTGAAGGCGCGATTGCTTCTTCAATCGTCGACTCAACCAATGGTTTTATGTTGGGCGCACAGGGCAAAGGTATTGACTTAGAATACGCTTCTGCGGGTAATACCGAATTGTATCATGCTAAACAAAAAATCATGAAAGCATTAAATATCAATGAGAAAATTGAAGATTTCTTGATTACTTTAGAAACACAATATCATATTCTAATGCCTGTTCGTCATATTGAAGGTACATTCATCTACTTTGTAATGAGCAAAGAAAATGGTACATTAGCTTTAGCGCGTCGCAAATTACATGATATTGCGGATGCATTAGAAATTGCCTAACAAAAATATACTAAACAATATGTTAATTTCCTAAAAAATCTCGCCTAATCAGCGAGATTTTTTAGTGGACAAATCGTTCATTCAAGCTAACAATATTGAAATTACACATTTCCTCCCCCATATTAATTATTATGAAATTTCCATTCCAAAAAGGTAAAAAAATGACTGATGTCGTAGAAAACTTAGAACCAGAACAATCAATACAAGAAACCATTCCAACATACGAAGAACTTAAAGAGCGTATTAATGAATTAGAAACTATGCTAAAAGAAGAAGAACTTCGTAGTCTAGCAAACGAACAAAATCTTCGCCGTCGTTTTCAAGAAGAGTTACAAAATGCACACAAGTTCGCAGCACAGAAATTTGCCACAGAAATGCTTACTGTCAAAGATTATTTAGAAATGGCATTACAAGATCAAAGTGGTAATTTTGAAGCACTCAAGATGGGAGTAAGCATGACGCTTAATGAACTTAAAAAAGCCTTTGAAACCACACAAATTCAAGAAATCCAAGCAGAACAAGGAAGTGCCCCCGATCCACATCGTCATCAAATCATGCAAGAAGTGGAAAGTAATGAACATAACGCAGGTAACATCGTGAGCATACTAAAAAAAGGTTATACACTACACGATCGTATATTACGTCCCAGCATTGTGACGGTTGCCAAAGCACAAAGTTCAAGAGATTCCGCACAAGGACCAGCATAAAAAAAAAGCTGAACCTTTCTAGGTTCAGCTTTCTAATTTGACTTAATTATTCAACAATTTCTTTTTTCTCTACCAGTTCTACCAACGCCAAGGGTGCGTTATCACCAGTACGGAAACCACATTTTAGAATACGCACATAACCACCTTCACGGTTAGTAAAACGCGCACCCAAATCATCAAACAATTTAACTACTACATCACGATCACGTGTACGGTCAAATGCCAAGCGACGATTTGCTAAAGAAGGTTTTTTACCCAATGTAATTAGGGGTTCAACCACACGACGCAACTCTTTTGCCTTAGGCAAAGTAGTAACGATGGTTTCATGTGTCAATAAAGAATTTGCCATATTACGCAACATAGCAGCACGGTGGCTACTTGTACGATTTAACTTACGATTACCATTACGATGACGCATGTCATTATCCTTTAATCTTTAAATAGCTTACGGCTTTTCTAAGCCAGCGGGTGGCCATGATTCAAGTTTAGAACCCAAGGTCAAACCCTTAGAGGCCAAAACTTCTTTGATTTCATTCAAAGACTTACGACCTAAATTAGGTGTTTTTAACAACTCAGTTTCAGTACGCTGAATCAAATCGCCAATATAATAAATATCTTCTGCTTTCAAGCAGTTTGCTGAACGAACGGTTAATTCCAAATCATCTACAGGTCGTAATAACACAGGATCAATTGGAGGGGCTTTTTCTTCTTCTACTTCGGTAGGCGTACCTTCCAAATTAGCAAAGATAGACATTTGATCAATCAAAATACGAGCAGCAACACGAACAGCTTCTTCTGGATCAATAGAACCATTAGTTTCAATATCCAAAATTAAACTATCTAAATCGGTGCGTTGCTCTACACGTGCAGCCTCTACATCAAAGCTAACACGTGAAATGGGTGAAAAACTCGCATCTAATTGTATCGCACCAATCTTATTCTGTTCCTTAGTAGAGCGACGACCTGATACTGTTTGATAACCACGACCACGTTCAATTTTTACTTCCAATTCAATTGAACCATTTTCTGCCAAATGACAAATCACTTGCTCAGGATTGATAATTTCTACATCGTGAGGTAAATCAAAGTCGCCAGCAGATACCACACCAGAACCACTCTTTTTCAAAGAAACAACTGCTTCAGTACGTTCACCATGCACTTTAAATACAACACCTTTAATGTTCAGAAGAATATCAACTACATCCTCCTGAACACCATCTAAAGTAGAGTATTCGTGCAATACGCCTGCAATAACCACTTCTGTTGGCGCAAAACCACTCATGGAAGACAGTAAGATACGACGCAAAGCATTACCTAATGTATGACCAAAACCTCGTTCAAATGGTTGCATAGATATTTTTGCATGTGTTGTAGATAATACATCTACATCAATTTGACGTGGTTTTAAAAATTCGGAGGTGCTATTTTGCATTTAACTGTCCCTCATTGCACTAGCATTATTTAGAATAGAACTCTACCACTAACTGTTCATTAATATCACTGTATAGTTCTGTGCGGTCAGGCATATTTTTAAATGTCCCTTCCAGTTTTGTTGCATCCACAGAAACCCAGCTTGGTAAACCAATTTGTGTTGCTAAATTCATTGCTTCTTGAATACGAACTTGCTTTTTCGCTTTTTCTCGTACAGCAACGACATCACCTGCTTTAACTTGGTAAGAGGGAATGTTCACTACTTGGCCATTTACAGTGATGGCTTTATGTGATACCAACTGACGTGCTTCTGCACGTGTAGAACCAAATCCCATACGATACACAACGTTATCCAAACGAGATTCTAATAATTGTAGCAACAATTCACCTGTTGAACCTTTACGGCGTTCTGCTTCAGCAAAATAACGGCGAAATTGGCGTTCTAATACACCGTAAATACGGCGAATTTTTTGTTTTTCGCGCAATTGTAAACCGTATCCAGACAAACGTGGTTTTTTCGCACCATGTTGACCAGGAGCTGATTCCATTTTACATTTTGACTCTAGTGACCGGCGAGCACTTTTCAGAAATAAATCTGTACCTTCGCGACGAGCCAATTTACATTTTGGACCGATATAACGTGCCATTACTCAGAACTCCTTAGATACGACGTTTTTTAGGTGGGCGACAACCGTTGTGAGGCAACGGAGTAACATCTGTAATGCTGGTAATTTTAAAACCCAAAGCATTTAATGCGCGGATAGAAGATTCACGACCTGGGCCTGGACCTTTAATGCGTGCTTCTAGATTTTTTACGCCATACTCTTGGGCAACTTTACCAGCGGCTTCTGCTGCAACTTGAGCAGCAAAGGGTGTACTTTTACGCGAACCTTTAAAACCAGCACCGCCAGAGGTAGCCCAAGACAATGCATTGCCTTGGCGGTCAGTGATTGTAATAATGGTATTGTTAAAAGATGCATGAACATGCACAATACCTTCACTCACGGTTTTGCGTACTTTTTTACGTACACGTGAGGCTGTGTTTGCTTTAGCCATCGTTTATTTCCTTAGTTTATTTTTTACCTGCAATTGCTTTACGAGGACCTTTACGAGTGCGTGCGTTAGTACGCGTACGCTGACCTCGACAAGGCAAACCGCGACGATGACGGAAACCACGATAGCAACCCATATCAATCAAACGTTTGATATTCATGGTTACTTCACGGCGTAAATCACCTTCTACTTCATATTGAGCGATTTGTTCACGCAAAGCATCTAATTGTGTCTCGTCCAAATCTTTCACTTTAGTGCTACCAACAATGTTTGCAGCAACACAAATATTTTTTGCACGAGTTGCACCAATACCATAAATGGCTTGTAAACCAATTACGATATGGGCATTATTAGGGATATTCACCCCTGCAATACGAGCCATATTTTTTCCTTAATGGACAAAGTTTTTAACTATACCACAAAACATTACCAAAATGTTTAACCTTGACGCTGTTTGTGGCGTGGATCAGTACAAATAATTCGTACAACACGATTACGACGAATAACTTTACAGTTACGACAAATCGGTTTTACTGAAGGATGTACACGCATGTTTGTTTCCTTTTTGGTTAGCGAGCTCTAAATACAATTCGCGCTCGTGATAAATCATAAGGGGTTAATTCCACATTGACTTTATCGCCTGGTGAAATTCGGATATAGTGCATACGCATTTTGCCAGAAATATGACCCAATACAATATGACCATTTTCTAATTTTACTTTAAAAGTTGCGTTGGGTAGAGTTTCCAAAATTTCACCCTGCATTTGAATGGTATCTTCTTTTGCCATAATAATCTTAACTATTTCGTTTTTTAGAAGTTTCTGGACGCTGCAATAAATCTTCATACCGCTGACTTACTCGATAGGAAGCAATTTGGGTGTTAAAATCCATTGTTACAACGACTAAAATCAATAATGATGTACCACCCAAATAAAATGGGACACCAACAAATGAGGTTAAAAACTCGGGTATCAAACAAATTAAAGTAATATACAACGCACCAAATAAAGTTAAATGTAATACTAAT
>CAKARD010000035.1 GCA_916720425.1 uncultured Kingella sp.
CAGCGCCTGATATCTCCGCCGTGAACGGCGAAGTTTTACGGCGCATTCGGATAAAGCCACTCCTGTTGAGCGTGCAGGATTGACTGATGTATTGGTGACAGGAATGCTGATTAAATGAATCAGCGTTAAACCTAAACCAATAGCAATCGGTGCAAAACCTGCAGGTGCACGTTTATCCGTTGCACCCATAATAATTATCAAGAAAAAAGCAGTTAAGACTATTTCAATCAATAAAGCAGAAAGCAAACCATAACCATGTGGAGAATGTTCGCCATAGCCATTACTAGCAAAACCCGCAGAAGCATCAAATCCTGTCGCACCCGATGCAATTAGGTACAACACGCCCGCAGCCAAAATAGCACCTATCACTTGTGCTGCGATATAAGGTAACAAGTCTTTTTTATCAAAACGGTTACCTACAAATAAACCAATAGACACTGCAGGATTAAAATGACCACCTGAAATATGCCCTACAGCGTATGCCATAGTTAATACTGTTAAACCAAAGGCCAGTGCAACCCCCGCATAACCAATACCCAAATCTGGTATCGCCGCCGCTAACACAGCACTACCACAACCTCCAAAAACCAACCAAAATGTACCAAAAAATTCAGCAAAATACTTTTTCATATATAAAATTTTTCTAAATGTGTGTAAAAAGCGCATATTACAAGGCAATAATTATATTGAGAATACATCTTTACTTGACTTTGCCTCTCGCTTATTTATGCAAACTATTGTTTAGATTCTGTTATATAGCCGCAAATAAATCACTTTCAAATGCAATTATTTGCTATATAATTCAGCGTTATTTTTTAAAATCTATAAAAATCCAATGAATACGCCACTGCTAGACCAAATACACAGCCCTGAAGATTTACGCCAATTATTACCTCAGCAATTACCGCAAGTAGCAGAGGAGTTGCGTCAGTTTTTGCTTACCAGTATTGCGCAAACAGGGGGACATTTTGCTAGTAACCTAGGTGCAGTAGAGTTGACTCTTGCTTTGCATTATGTGTATCACACGCCCCATGATCATTTGATTTGGGATGTGGGACATCAATCTTATCCACATAAAATCTTAACAGGACGTAAAGATCAAATGCACAGTATTCGCCAATATGGAGGATTAGCTGGGTTTCCCAAACGCAGTGAAAGTCAATATGATGCGTTTGGCGTGGGACATTCGTCCACATCTATTGGTGCAGCATTGGGCATGGCAATAGCCGACAAATTAGCGGGCAACGATGCACGCAGTGTTGCCATTATTGGTGATGGTGCCATGACAGCAGGACAAGCATTTGAAGCACTCAACTGTGCAGGTGATATGGATGTCAATTTGCTGGTTATTTTAAATGACAATGAAATGTCTATTTCTCCCAACGTTGGGGCTTTACCTAAATACTTAGCACGTAATGCCATGCGTGATATGCGGGGCGTATTGCACAATATCAAAAATCAATCTGCCAAAGTCTTGGACAAATTACCTGTTGTCAAAGAAATCGCCGAACGCGCCGAACACACTATTAAAGCCATCGCCAACGAAAGTAATCACATCCAACAAAGTTTATCGCTTTTTGAAAATTTTGGCTTTGAATACACGGGTGCCATAGATGGGCATAATTTACCGCAACTAGTGAGTATATTAAAAGAATTACGCCAGCGAAACAAACCTCAATTACTGCATGTCATTACTAAAAAAGGTAATGGTTACAAATTAGCAGAAAATGATCCTGTAAAATATCACGCTATTGGCAAAACGCCTATACAAGGCAAAGAAACCTCAAACACCACCCCCACTTATACCGAAGTTTTTTCGCAATGGCTAGTACAACAAGCACAAAAAGATCACAAACTAATTGCTATTACGCCTGCCATGATAGAAGGCAGCGGCTTAGTGGACTTTGAAAAACAATTCCCCGATCGTTGCTTTGATGTAGGTATTGCTGAACAACATGCTGTAACCTTTGCGGCAGGATTAGCTGCACAAGGTGCCAAACCAATTGTAGCGATTTATTCTACTTTTTTACAACGCGCCTATGATCAATTACTGCATGATGTCGCCTTACAAAATTTGCCTGTATTATTTGCAATAGACCGTGCTGGTATTGTAGGCGCAGATGGCCCAACACATGCAGGTATTTATGATTTAAGCTTTTTACGATGTGTTCCCAATATGGTTATTGCTACGCCATCATGTGCCGATGAATTGCGTTTATTATTATCTGCTTGCTACGCACTCAATCAACCCTCTGCAGTGCGCTATCCACGTGGCACCGCAATAGAATGGCATAACACTTCCTATCAAACCGTAGAAATTGGTAAAGGTATTATCAGACGACAAGGTAAAGGCATGGCATTTATTGCATTTGGTAGTATGGTTTCCACCGCCCTATCCGTAGCCCAAACGGTCAATGCAACCGTTGCCGATATGCGCTTTGTCAAACCGATAGACACCGATTTAATCCGCCAATTGGCACAAAATCATGATTATTTAATCTGTGTGGAAGAAAATGCCCAACAAGGTGGTGCAGGCAGTGCCGTTTTAGAAACACTTGCCCAACAAGGGCTGTTTAAACCCACGCTATTATGTGGTATTCCTGATATTGTTACCGAACATGGAGACAGTGCAATTTTGCTCGATCATTTGCAATTAAGTGCCAACGCATTAGAACAACGTATAAAAAACTGGTTGTCTCATCAATAAATGAATATTTTAACGCGCTATTTTATTGTAATTGGTGTAATGATTTTTATGTTTATCATCATACGCCATCTATTGACACGCCAACAGCAACGCACTGTCCATCAATTTGTCTCATGGTTCGCTAAGATTTTATTGCTATTGAGTCTATTAGCTGCATTGTTGGTTTATTTGCAACGATTTTAAAGCAAAAATAATTAATCCTTTCTTCTTTTGGCACGCGGATGGGTGTGATCATAAACTTGCGCTAAATGGTCAAAATCTAAACTCGTATAAATTTGTGTGCTAGATAAATTCTCATGTCCCAATAAATCCTGCACCGCACGTAAATCATGAGAAGCTTGCAAGATATGACTGGCAAAACTATGGCGCAATCTATGCGGTGAAATGTGTTGCTGGCTATCATGACGATGCGCCCAATAAGATAAACGTTTAGCAATTTGACGTGGACTAATACGTTGTCCATGTTGCCCAGTAAACAATGCCTGCTCATTGGCATTGCACACGCGCACTGCCAACCAATCTTGCAATGCGCGAATACTGGTGCGTGTTAGAGGAACTTGTCGTTGTTTATTTCCTTTACCCATCACATTAAGCCATGCATCGTCTAAAAACACATCGTCCATATTTAAACGACACAATTCAGATAAACGCAAACCACTGCCGTAAAACAATTCAGCCACTGCTTGATCACGCAAAAACAATGCGCCTTCTTCGTCATTATAACGATTATCCAATACCGTATTAAGTATTTCACGATCAATTGCACGGGGTAAACGTACGGGACGTTTGGGTGCTTTGATATTCACCACAGGATTATCCGCTAAATAACCTTGTCGGCGTAAAAAATCACAATATTGTCGCCATGCGGAAAGTTTTCGCGCCAAGCTGCTAGCATTTAAGCCTTTTTGAGAAAGTTTACGAAATGCCGCAGCAAAATCCTTGCGTGTTGGTGTCGTGATATTAGGCAGCAATTCTTGCAAATCCAATAAATCACGTTGATACGCCGCAAGAGTATGCGGAGAACGATTGCGTTGTTTTTGCTCTGTTAAATAATCATCTAATTGTGCCAAAAAAAGATGGTTAGAACGTGTAGGTTTCATCATAATCTCCCCAAACTCACTCTATCCAATCCTGCTAAATCAGGCAATGTTTGGACTTTATCAAAACCATATTGGCATAAAATATCCCGCACTACTTGACCTTGATTATAACCGTGTTCCAATAATAAATAGCCTTGTGGCGCAAGATAAGCAGGGGCATGTTGCACAATATGACGAATATGACTTAGGCCATCAGCAAAATCAGTGAGCGCATGCAGTGGTTCAAAACGCAAATCACCTTGTTGTAAATGGTTATCGTTCTGTTGAATATACGGCGGATTACTCACAATAATCTGCACACTGTGTGGCGCAAGAGAGAAGTGTGCATTAGCCTCAAACCATGAACCTTGCGCAAAACACACTTGTGCACCCAACTGTTGAGCATTATGCCGTGCAATATTTAATGCATTCTCGCTAATATCACTGGCATAAACTTGACTATCTGGGCGTTCTAGTTTGGTGGTGATGGCAATGATCCCACTTCCTGTCCCCATATCCCATAAAATACCATATTTAGGTAAATGAACTAAAGCATACTCTAATAAATGTTCGGTTTCGTGGCGTGGAATGAGCGTATCGGGTGAAACAGTAAAACCGCGCCCATAAAACTCACGTGTCCCCAATAAATAAGCAATGGGTTCACCTTTTTGCCTACGTCTTGCCAGATTATTAAGCGTTTGGCATTGTTTAGAAGATAAAATTTCTTGGTTTCGGGTGATAAGCTGCGCATGCGTATAGCCCATAACATGTTGCAACAATAAACGTGCTTCATTTTTGGGTAATGGGCTAGCATTGAGCCATTGCGACAAAGTGTGCATTTTAAAGTTTGATACCTTTATGCAATGCCACCACACCCGCGCTTAAATTATAATAATCCACAATATCAAACCCCACATCTAACATCATCTGCTTGAGTGTTTCTTGATCTGGGTGCATACGAATACTTTCGGCAAGATATTGATAACTATCGGCATCTTTGGCAATCAGTTTGCCCATCAAAGGCAATAATTTAAAAGAGTATGCATCATATAAAGATGACAATGGCGTATAAATTTTAGAAAATTCCAATACCAATAGGGTTCCCATAGGCTTGAGTACACGATACATTTCTGAGAGTGCAATCTCTTTGTGTGTCATATTACGCAAACCAAAAGACACCGAAACTAAATCAAAATAATCATCGGGAAAAGGCAATTTTTCCGCATCACATACTGCAACAGGTAAAATCAAACCCTCATCAAGCAATCGATCGCGCCCCACAGTGAGCATAGATGAATTGATATCGGTTAACCATACTTCCCCTTCTTTGCCGACACGTTTTGCCCAACCACGTGATAAATCTCCTGTACCACCGGCAATATCCAATACTTTGCCACCTCTGGGAATACGCGCCGTATTAATGGTGAAATGTTTCCAAACGCGGTGCAATCCAACTGACATTACATCATTCATCACATCATAATTTTTTGCAACTGAATGAAAGACTTGTGCTACACGTTCAGCTTTTTCACTTTCTTGTACGGTTTGAAAACCAAAATGGGTTGGTTTGTTTTGCTCACTCATGGCTGTGCTTTCTGTTTTTCTGCGCTAAATTTTTGCATACACGCTGTAATGGTTTTATCGGAAACATCCAGTAATTTTTGATCGATTTTGTCTGGATGATCAAAGCTCTCTTTTACTGCCTTATCAAATTCATTGGTGTTATTATCATAGGCTTTAACACCTTCATCATAAGCACATTCACAAATTTGTGCGGCAGCTTTAACTGAAGGCTCATCATGTGGACGATTTTGCAACGCAGCAGATACACACATATTTAAGTATTGATCTTTTACCGTTGAGCTATTGGTTTGTAATGCACGCGACATGGTTTCAATACTCATAGGAGAACTGGCAGAGCTAGCAGTTTTTGGTGTAGGCGATATAGATTCACTGGCCACTTTTTGGGTGGTTTGGTTTTCAGTTCCATTGCACGCTACCAACAATAATACTAAAGTAACAGGCAGAATTTTCTTCATTTTTTTCTCACATTTTTATTAAAAAATAGTTCAAATGCTAAATAAATCAATGGTAAAGACATAATACCAATATAAACAATATTGTGTAACATAATGCTGGGTGCCATGATGGCGGTAACCAACATACCCAATACCGCCCCACCTAAATGAGCCTCGTGTCCTACATTGTCATGGGGACGCGGATTAAGTAAACGCCATACTGAATAAGCAAAATACAAAGTTGCAAAAATCCACGAAGTAATTGGAATAAAATACACATAAATTTGTTGCAATGGTGCCAAAGCAATCGCCGCAAACAATATACCTGATACCCCGCCAGATGCACCAATGGCAGTATAGGTATAATAACGTTGATTAAGCCATAACGAAAACAAATTGCCTGAAATTATTGCTCCAAAATACAACAATATAAAAATCATTTCACCATACAACGCCACAATCAGGCGGCCAAAAAAATATAGGGTGAATAAGTTAAAAAATAAATGCCAACCGTTCGCATGCAAAAAACCTGATGTAATTAAACGATAATATTCTTTGCGTTGTCGAATCAATCCAACATTAAACATATATTGACTAAAAAAAGCTTGGTTATTAAAACCAATATAACTCACGACCGCTGTAATGGCGATAATGATTAAAGGTAATAAATCATAAGATTGCATAAACACTTTCTATTTTAAAATCAATGATGACAACCACCACAAGACGCATGTTTTTTACCAGGTTGATCATCTGATATTTCTCGCGAAGCCCCCGCAGCTGATAAACGTGTCAAATAATTTTCCCATAAAGATTCTTGTTTTCGACACAACATCAACAAATAATCCCAATCATACAGACCACTATCATGCCCATCTGAAAAATTGATTTTTAGCGCGTAATGGCCTATTGCACTCAAATCGGTAATTTGTATATAACGTTTGCCCGTTTGTAATTTTTCTTGTCCCAGACCATGTCCCCTTACTTCAGCACTGGGAGAATAAACACGCAAATATTCGGCAGGCAAAACAAAAGACTGCTCGGCATACACCAGCGTTAGTGTATCACGTGCTCGACTAATACGAACTTCTTGAGGAATCACACTCATAACATTGCTCCTAAACTCAATTTGAGTAATGGATTATCCTAAAAGAATTAAATTTTAGCAGAATTTATCTAACATCATGCTATGCTATACATTTTGTTTGGAAGGTTTATCAATGCAAACACGAAAAGTGGCTGATTTTATCATCTCATGGCTGATTGATTATGCACAAAAAGCTGGAGTCTCAGGCTTTGTGGTTGGGGTCTCAGGCGGAATAGATTCCGCTGCCGTATCAACTTTGTGTGCCCATACTGGCTTATCAGTATTATTACTAAATATGCCTATTCGTCAAAAAGTCGAGCAATTTAATCGTGCCGCACAGCACATCACCCATTTAACCACATGTTACCCGAATGTATCAGGTATTACCGTAGATTTAACCCCAACTTTCGAACAATTTAAACAAACCGTACGCACCAGCCAAATTTTGGCTACTCACGATTTAGCGATGGCAAACACACGCTCACGTTTGCGCATGACTACCTTATATTATTATGGACAAATTCATGGTTTATTGGTAGCAGGAACAGGAAACAAGGTAGAAGATTTTGGTGTAGGCTTTTTTACCAAATATGGTGATGGGGGCGTAGATCTTAGCCCTATTGGAGATTTGCTTAAAACTCAAGTTTATGAATTGGCGCATTATTTACAAGTTTCTCCTTCTATTATCAACGCCGTACCTACCGATGGTTTATGGGATATTGAACGCACCGATGAAGCACAAATGGGCGCAAGCTACCCCGAATTAGAATGGGCCATGACACAATACGCACAAGGGGCATTAGCTGAACAATTTACTGGTCGACAACGTGAGGTTTTTGATATTTTTGTAAAACTCAATCATGCGGCACAACATAAAATCCGTCCTATTCCTGTTTGTGTTTTACCACAGGAGTATTTAATATGATCTCACCCAAAATTGTCTTTTTTGATATTGATGATACACTTTATACACATCATGAACCCAAACACGTCCCTGAATCAGCCAAAAAGGCATTACGTTTGCTCAAGCACCGCGGTATTTTAACCGCCATTGCTACAGGGCGCACGATTGCGGTTTTACCTCCCGCTATTCAAGATATCATTGCAGAATGTAGCATTGATATGATTGTGTCAATCAATGGACAATATATACAATATCAAAACAAACCATTAGCACATTTTCCGCTGGATAAATCACAGGTTCAATATGTTTCCCAACAATTATGTCAACAGAATATTGCGCATGCATTGGTGAATCATTCGGGTGTATTTAGCGTATTGGAAAATATACACTCTCATACTGCCATGAGTGCGCTCAATATCCCTTATCAACCTGCACCCCAAGCGTATCAACAGCATGATATTTATCAAATATTAGCATTTTATCCCACCCAAAATGACACAATAGTGCAAACTATTTTACCTCAAGCGTGGAAAATTATTCGCTGGCATGAACATGGCACAGACTGGTTAGACAAAAACGGATCTAAAGCACGCGGTATTCGTGCAGCATTAGACAAACTGGGTTTAACCATGAATGATGCCATCGCATTTGGTGATGCATTAAATGATATAGAAATGTTGCAATCGGTAGGTTTGGGTGTCGCTATGGGCAATGCTTGCGAGCAAGTTAAAGCAGTTGCAGATTATGTTTGCCCCTCTATAACAGAAGATGGCATTTATCGTGGTTTAATTGAATTGGGTGTGATTGAAGAGGCATCATCTAGTAAGAAATAGAACACACAGTAAATATAGAGGCATAATGCTTTTCAAGCAGTCACTTGCCTCTATCGACTGATGCCTAAAGACTATCAGACACTCGTCCATCATCTGAAGCTTGTATTACTGCCATTGTTCCCTTCTCAAATGAAAAATACGCCACATCATCAATAAATTCGTTACTAATTAGTGCCATAGGATAGGAAAAATCACATCCATCAAGTGGATATTTAACCCCCGATAAAGATAATTTTTGTATGGCAGTGAGTCCAATAAAAGATAAATATCGATGATGATTTTCGGGTAGCAACCTATGTTTACCCGCATAAAAAAAACGTAAATAACTATGGTATTCTACAAAATACATTTTATCTAACCATGGTGCAAAACGTGGTTGATGTGCCAACCAAATATTGCACAACAAATGATCCAAACGCCCGCCACCCAATGCACCTAAAATAATGATTTTATTAACTTCACTTGGGTGATAATGACTTAGAATATACATTAGTGCATATTCTAAATCTGTGTCATCTTTTTCACACGGCAAACGTAAAATATGATGACTTTGCTCAGGAGGCATTGCGCTATCAAAATCACCAATTGCCCAATCGGGAATATAACCATGCGCAACCAAACGAGCTGCCCCCCCATCCACACCAACCAACACATCTGGATTGATTTGTTGTAGCAATGATAAATCCAAATTTGGCGCACCAGCGCAAAAAACCAAAGTACTCACAGTTTTAGTCTTGCACTGGAGATTCATTGGCAACTTGTTCAATCAAATGTGCCAATTTCACACCACGTTCTAAAGATTCATCATACACAAAATGTAACTCAGGCGTACGAAATACACTGATTCGTTTAGACAATTCGCTACGTAAAAAACCTTTAGCGTGTTCCAATACTTGAATACTAGTATTCTTTTCACCATTTAATACCGTATAGTATACAGTTGCGTGAGAATAGTCACGACTGACTTCTACATCATTAATAGTAATCAATCCTGTACGCGAATCTTTTAATTCCACGCGTACTAATTGCGCCAATTCACGCATGATTTGTTCCTTAACTCGTTCAATCCGCGCATAGCCATTACGCTGTCGTTTTTTCATGTAAATTCCCACTTATCAAATTTAAAGATATATTATATCGAATTTAGTATATTAACGCGGCTTTAATCACAACCAAAAAATCAAGACAAAAAATGGTGTTATGATTAACAATCATTAATGAATCATTGCGATTCGGATTCTTTTTTCAAAGAAAGTATTTTTGAATACCGATCGGTCCGTTGCCTCAACGACAGCATCTGATGTGGTCAATACAACAGCGGTTGTGGATGCCAATAACTCTGCTTGAAAAATGCTCAATATTATTTCAAAAGCCAACTGCCCACCGCTTCGTTATCCTGATGAACATGGTCATGTCCTAGTATTTCATGCAGATATTATTCGTGCGGCAGCTAAGGCGGCTGAACTAAATGTAAAATTCGTGGCTTTCTAAAAACAAAAAGAAGGCAAATTAATCATTAAATAAAATGATACAATGACGTAAATTTTGTAATATAATGTAAAAACAAATATTTTTTTATTAAAAATAGATGGGTTAATTGGCAAAATATCTTTTTTAACATTATTACGAGGTACTTTATGGCATTGCACGCAAAAATCATTGCATTAGCTACTGTGTTGGCTTTAGCAGCTTGTGAAAGCGAACAACCTACAAATCATTCCTCAACCTCAGCGGTTCCTGCTGATGTTGCAGTAAACTCTTCTAATACCAATTCTATAGAAGAACCTAATTCTAATCCTGCTTGGCAAACACTGAATATTGGTACAGAGGCAAACTTCCCTCCTCTTCGTTATATTGATGAAAATCATAAGGTTACAGGATTTCATATTGATATCCTTAAGGCTGCGGCTAAAGCTGCGGAACTCAACGTTAAATTTGTGATTACCAGTGACATCAAAAAATTAGATTTGTTACCTAATAATCCCAATTATCAAGTTATTTTGGGTACATTTGCCGATAATGAAGAAAATCGTAAATTTGCTGATTTTTCAAATCCCATCGTGTCTTCTGAATTTATGATCTTTTTGAAACAAGAGAGCGGTAAAGGTGAGGGTACTTTAGAGGATTTGAAAGGTAAAAAAATTAGTATTGATGGCTATTATGCTAAAAATCCTACACTAAAAGATGCAGTCATTAAAGCAACAGGTTCTGAAAGTAATTTAGTGATTAAAGATCGCTATTTTCTTGCGTGGCAAGCTATGGCAAGAGGCGAAGCCGATGCTGTATTCTCCGATAATTTGATGTTCCTTTACACCGAACAAGCCTATAAAGATCAAGTTAATTACGGATACAAAGCCGTTAATTTGAACCTGCCCAATAATGCAACCATTTTGTTTGATAAATCACAAACCGAATTACTCAACAAATTCAATAAAGGCTTGGAAGAAATCAAGAAAAATGGTCAATATGACACTATTCAGAAAAAATGGTTTGGTGATATCAGTTAAGCTTTACATTAAATAAAACAGGCAAACACCCCATGCTTCATTTTGTTAATTAAATTATTAACAAAATATGCATTAACACTATCGTAAATAATGCTGCAATCACATCATCTAGCATCACTCCCAAACCTCCACCTACACGTTCATCAAACCACTTGATAGGTGGGGGCTTGGTTGCATCAAACACACGAAAAATCACAAATGCCAGCACCCATGTTCCCAAACCTTGTGGAATACACGCATAAACCAACATCATGGCAACAATTTCGTCCCACACAATGCCACCATAATCATGCACACCCAAAGCTTTTTCAGTTTGATTACAAATCCAAATACCAATAAAAAATAGAATCACACACAAAAATGCCAATATCGCATGAGACAACCCCAAACCCAATAACAATCCTGCTAAAAATATGGCGGGTAACGTACCAAATGTTCCAGGTGCTTTAGGTGCCAACCCTGTACCAAAACCAAAACCAAAAAAACAAACGGGATGCTCTATCAACCATTGCCATGTAGGTTGGAAAGAAGGTTTTACTTTTACCATAATATGCTCCTATTTTGGAATACGATAGGTTTGATGACATTGTTGACAGGCTTGCGCAGCACTAGCATAAGTAACTTTAATTTGTGCTAAATCACCGTGTTTTGCTGCTTGATTAAGTGCATCTACCGCTTGAAAAAAATGCGCTTGTTCAGCTTGAAATTGTTCCGCTTGTGTCCAAAT
>CAKARD010000036.1 GCA_916720425.1 uncultured Kingella sp.
TCGTCGTACACGGCGGAGGACCACAAATTGACACCATGCTCAAAAAAGTCGGAAAAACTGGTAAATTTATACAAGGCATGCGTGTAACTGACTCCGAAACGATGGCAATTGTAGAAATGGTGTTGGGTGGACAGGTCAACAAAAACATCGTCTCATTATTAAACGTACACGGTGGCAAAGCCATTGGTTTAACAGGTCGTGATAACCATTTTATCCGCGCCAAAAAACATAAGACTCACACCTTAGACGGACAATGCCTGGACTTAGGCCAAGTAGGTGAGGTGGCACACATTGACTGCACTTTTATTGAACAAATCAGCCAAGCAGGTTATATCCCCGTCATCGCACCTATTGGCGTGGATGAACAAGGCAACGCATACAACATTAACGCTGATTTGGTGGCAGGATATTTAGCCCAAGCACTCCATGCTGAAAAACTGATTTTAATGACTAATATTACAGGTGTGTTAGACAAAAATGGGCAATTACTCACTCAACTTACCCCCACACACATTCAAACACTCATTAATGATGGCACATTATCAGGGGGCATGTTACCAAAACTGGCTTCTGCATTGTCTGCAGCACACAACGGTGTCAAAGCCGTACATATTATTGATGGGCGCATTCCCAATGTTTTGTTACTAGAAATCTTCACTGATGAAGGCATAGGTACTATGATTTTAGGAGAACAAGCACATAATTAACAAAAAAATTTAAATAGACAAATGCTAAGCCCTATAAATCCAACCCAAAATAAACACAATTTTCATCTTGCTGCAAACATAAAAACCCCAATTTTTGATGTAATCGAATACTGGCAATATTATGTTTCAGAACTTGTGCATAAATAGACTGCGCTGACAAATGTGTTTTAGCATATTCTAATGCCACGCGCCCCATATACATACCTTGACCACGCGGTGCATTTGGGGCAGTGTAAAAACCCCATTCCCATTTATGCTCATTTTTACGCGTAAAGTTAACACTTCCCATTGGCGTATTACCCCACTCATATAGCAACAAAATATAATCAGAGTTTAGCATTTGCTTTTCAAACCATTTTTTATGATTTTCCCACGCAATTTCATTACTTTGATGCATATATTGACGAATATTCGGGTGATTACGCCAAGCATAAATTAATTCGCAATCTTCCATACAAGCTCGCCGTACTCGTGCTGAAGATTGCAAAATAACTTCTACGACGCGCGACACGCCCAAACCATCACATAAAGTTGCACATTTTTGTGATAATTGCGCTTGATGTTTTGGCATATCATCAAAACACTGAATAAAAACATCTGTTTCTATTTCATTTATTTCAAAAGCATAGCTTGCACCAATATGATGCAATTGCTGCGCAATATTACGTTGATTATCTGCCAAAATTAATGTTAATGCTGGTAAACCCAAACAACAACGTTCCCATGTCGTGCCACCACCCGCACCAATCGCCCAGTCTGATTGAGCCATAAGTTGCGCCATATTATTTGACTGTACCACTACTTCGCATGAAAACGGCACCTGTAATGCATAATTCTTAACACTTTCAATATGCGGTGCATTCAAGCCCATAACAACTGTAATGTATAATGATGAAAGTTGACTCTGCGCTAATCGGTGTAATATTTTTAATGTTATATTATCCTTATCAACGCCACCCAAATTAACCAACACACGATAACCATCATGTGATTGGATTGGGTATGCTCGCCATTGCGCAAACTCAGGGCGTAATAAAGCATAACGCGTCCCCAATAATAAGTGAGTATTGGGTAAAACATATGCCTGATAATCTGCTGGAGTACGCCCAAAATTTTGATCCAATAACACATTAGCCGCATGAGGACGATCGTGCAGATCATCTATGACCAAAATTTGACTTTTACAAATTTCTTTTGCTGCATTTTGCCAAATAGACGATAACGCATAGTGATCGCATACAATCCAATCAGGATTATAGTCAGAAATAATCGACGCACAATCCGCTATATCTTGTTGTTGACTGCAACCCAACCAAGTAGAATGTGCAAAAATAGGTTCATCAACACAAAAATCAAAAGAGGGTTCAGGTAATAACACCACTGTAAAGCCTTGTTGGCGAACAAAAATCGCCCAATGCCCTTGAAGCGCACGCATAATCCATAAAATTTGATGTCCCTGCTGGCTTAACGCGTGCGCCAGTGTTAAGCAACGCATAATATGCCCACTACCAATTTGTATAGATGCATCCGCACGAATAAGAATCTTTAACATGATAATTATAAAAAATAGATAGAAAAAAACCTAGATAAAAATCTAGGTTTTCTCTATTAAACTTATTAAGCTCTAAATATAAATCACTTAATTAAAAAACTCCTGGCGGAGCAAGAGGGATTCGAACCCTCGATGCAGGTTTAAGCCCACATGCGCCCTTAGCAGGGGCGTGCCTTCAGCCTCTCAGCCATTGCTCCGTATTGCAAGAATCTAATTTTAAATATGAATGGATTTACTGTCAACAAAAATCATATATTATTTTGTTTTACTTTGTTTTTAAAACAAAAATTTTCGCATCAAATAGCAACGAGTAGAAACTTCTTCACTAAAAGGCATGATTGCTTCTCCCAAAACCTGATATTGATTTAACTCATAAAATGATACCGAATGGGGTAAAGTATACAAACGAATCATACTTAAATTAGCTTTTTGTGCCATATTTTCAGCGCGTTGTAATAATGCTGTTCCCAGACCTTTATTTTGTGTAAAAGGATGAACATAGAGTGCATCTAACTGTGCCATATGCAAATCCAACTGAAAAAAACCATAGATATGATTGCGATATTCAATGACCCATAAAGATTTATCTTTGTGAGATACCATATCAACATAATCATGAGGGGATAACAAGGCTAACCACGCCTGACGAATACGATCACGCTCCCCATCATTAAAAAATTTACAACAAACATCACGAACTGCAAGCGTATGAACCTCATAAATCTCATGACAATCATCAGGTTGCGCTGGACGCAAAAAAGTATGTAGGATATTCATATGTAATCCTACTTTCCACGAATTTTTTGTACCGTTTGTGTCGTAGAAGTTTGATGCAAAAATGGAATGCTATGCACACTACCACCACGCGCTAATACTTCTTGCGCACCCACGATTTTATCCACCGACCAGTCCCCTCCTTTAACTAAAATATCTGGTTTTAATAATGTAATTAAATTCAATGGGGTGTCTTCATCAAACCAAGTAACATAATCGATACTTTGCAACGCCGCCACCACCGCCAAACGATCATTGAGCGCATTAATTGGACGATCATCAC
This sequence comes from uncultured Kingella sp., assembly GCA_916720425.1. Classification (GTDB taxonomy): domain Bacteria; phylum Pseudomonadota; class Gammaproteobacteria; order Burkholderiales; family Neisseriaceae; genus CAKARD01. The sequence goes on from CAKARD010000036.1 coordinate 3,317, forward strand.
CCTTTTGCTGACGTTTTACCGAAGCATCTGTATTTAATGCCAACACTAAACAAGCACCCAACGCACGTGCTTGTGCCAAATAGGTAACATGACCACGATGCAAAATATCAAAACATCCATTTGTAAACACTAAAGGATGGGATAGATTGGGTAAATATTCTGCGATATTTTCTGGTGTCATGATTTTTTGTTCAAAATCAGGAGAAGAATACAGCATATTTTATCTCATTAATAAGCAGAATGATTTATTTCATGTGGACGCAAATCTGCTATCAATTTATCTAATACACTATTGATAAATTTATGGCTATCCGTGCCCCCAAATGTTTTTGCTACTTCAATGGCCTCGTTAATAATCACAGCATAAGGAGTTTCAGGCATGGCTTTAAGTTCATGAGTTGCCATCAATAATACACTGCTTTCTACAGGCGTAATCTGTGCCACCTCACGACTTAAATAAGGTTTCATTAACAAAAAATACTCTTCGCGATTTTTATGCGCACCAAAAAATATTTCGGTAAACAAATCTTTATCTGCACTATGAAAATTTTCGTTGCTACGAATATGGTTAGCAATTTCTGGTGCTGGAGTATTCGTATTTAATGCCATTTCATACAAAGCCTGCACCACATACTCACGCGCACAACGGCGAGGTGATTTACGATTTTTCTTTTTATTATTATGGGTCATAATATTCCTTTATAACTCTTCGCAATAGCGCAATAAATTTGCCATTTCTACTGCTACATTAGCAGCTTCACGCGCTTTTTCTTCAATACGCACATAGGCTTGCTCATCATTTTCTGTAGTCAAAATTGCATTAGCAATAGGAACATTAAAATCCAAACCCACACGTGTAATTGCTGCACCAGATTCATTGGCAACCAATTCAAAATGGTAGGTTTCACCACGAATCACCGCACCAAACGCAATAAATGCATCAAATGACTCACTTGCCGCCATATTTTGAATGGTCAATGGCACTTCTAATGCGCCTGACACAGTTGCCAAAGTAATATCCTCATCCAACACGCCCAAAGTCAACAACTGTTTGTGTGCCACTTCTACCATAGCATGACCAATTTCATTAGTGAATCGCGCTTGCACAATACCAATTTTTAAACCTTGACCATTTAAATTTTTTTGTACAACATTCATCAAAAATTTCCTTATTAATCTTTAGGTTGCCAGTCTTTTACTGATACAAAAGATTCGGTTTTTTCGTCCCACTCCCACGCACCAAACGGTTCATTGAGCAAAGGTTTAATTTCAGGGAATTGTTCTAATACATATACCAAACGTACAGCAGAAAAATTATCTGCACAATCGGCATAATCATCATCTTCAGCACCACTCAAAAATCGCCAACCACTATCTTGTTCAAAGGCTGGCTCGCCATGATATAAAAAACCCACCATCATATCATCTTCCAATATTTGCTTGCTGACAATTGCAAATTCAGTCGCAGCTGATAAAGAGTGTTCCAATAAATTAGCCATATAGTTTCTCCTAAAATACCTATATTATACGTGCTTTATCAATTTATCAGTACGTATTTATTCAAAAAGCATTACGCCCTCATTACTTAATTCACCTTGCCAGTGTTGTGCGGTTTTACCATTAATTTGATAATTAGGAGCAATTTGCGCCAAGGGATACATCACAAATGCACGCTCATGAGCACGTGGATGCGGCAGAACCAATACGTTCGTTTGCCAAACTTCATTCTCATAATCAATAATATCTAAATCCAGCGTACGTGGTGCATTACAAAAAGAACGTTCACGACCAAATTGTTGCTCTATATTTTGCAAAATTGACAATAATTCAAGCGCAGAATAATCAGTTTTTACCCACATTACAGCATTAATAAAATCAGGTTGTGCGGTATAACCTACTGGTGTAGTACGATATAAAGAGGAACACGCTATCACTTGAATTTTATCTAAGCTTAAAATTACATCTATTGCGTTTTTAACTTGTTTTATGGGTTCAGATAAATTACTACCCAAAGCAATTATAGCTTGTTTCATCATGACTCTTTAGCGTATATGTTTCATTAAGCGTTGCTTCTCACGTTTCCAATCCGCTTCTTTAGAGGCTTCACGTTTATCGTGTTGTTTCTTACCTTTTGCCAAACCAATTTCGGCCTTAATTTTACCACGTGTAAAATGCATATTTAGCGGTACAATGGTGTAACCTGCACGTTCAGTTTTACCAATCAGTTTATTGATTTCACGCTGATTAAGTAATAATTTACGATGGCGCACAGGGTTGGGTTTCACATGTGTGGAAGCATCTGCTAATGCCGTAATATGACAACCGACCAAATAAAATGCATCTTTTTTCCAATAAATATAACTTTCTTTTAATTGTACACGCCCTGCGCGTATGGCTTTGACTTCCCAACCCTCTAATACCAAACCTGCCTCAATTTGTTCTTCAATAAAATAATCATGAAACGCCTTACGATTATTAACAATAGACATTTTATTTCCTTACTTCAATAGATTAAGCAATATTCTAACAGAAAAAACCGAAAATCTAAGTAAGGATTTTCGGTTTGTTTATCTATCAATAATTTTCACAGCCAGTCGGTTGAGCTGCATCTGTTTTTATATTATCTTTAGGACATTTGAGAATATTACCATTTGCCCCAGACCATAATCCAGACACATAACTAGATTTTTTAGGCGTTGCAGTCATCACAACACTGGTTAAGCCATTTACCGTTTGATAACCAAAACTAAACTCATATTTATCTGTCACATCTTTAGGCAAATAACCCTTTTGTCTATCTAGAAAATTGGAATACGCCGACTGATTATTATAATCACGTGGATTGGCCAATTTATCCGCTACCAATGCTTGGCGCATAGCAGTCATTTCTTGTTTTGCATGTGCTAAATTGGTTTTCTCAACATAATACTGATAAGATGGAATAGCAATAGCAGCTAAAATACCAATAATAACCACAGTTATCATTAATTCTATTAAAGTGAAACCGCGTATTTTATTTATTTTTATCATAATGATAGTAACTCCACATAGCTTTGCAAAGTAACTTTAGTATCGTTATTTTGGCCACGAGCGCGCGAAGTAACGCGAAAATAACTGCGTTTTTCCCCACTAGATAAGTCTTCTCTCGTGCCTAAATACTCAATAATGTAATTTGCGCCCCCATCTTCTGATTGACGACACACTTTTTGTGTTCTACAAACCTCATCTAGCACCGTAGCATTAGGACAGTTACTACTGGCAGTAGTGGGATTAGCTGCGCATCGCTCCCACGCAACAATATTCGCCGAACTCACTGCAGAACCAAACTCAAAAGGTTTGGTGACTTTATTAGAATAGGTACCATCAGCAGGCAAACACAAACCATCGTTACAATTTGCATTAAAGACAACACCACTTTTTTTAGAAGATAATTCTACTATTCTATTTTCAGCAGATTTTAAACCATTTTCTGCTAATGATAATGCAAACTTACGATCTGCTTCATTGCTACTCATACGCAATTCAGTATTAGAAGATTGCGCAGTAACAATCACCAACAGCGCAATCACTAGCATTAAAATTAGCACCATTAATAAAGAAAACCCTTGTTGTTTTTTATAGTATTTCATTTTTATTTTCCTTGAAACACAAACTTAAGAATTGGGTACATAAGTTGCGCACGCGTTACCACTTCGTACAGTAGCGTTAATTATATAATCTGCTAATACAGTATTACCAGTAGAGGGATTTGCCGCATTGTATGTCAAATGTACGCGCACCATAGCGGGTAAATTTTTCTGATCTAAAGTATCAGTATATCTAAATGTTTCTTGATTTAATGTTGTTAATTCATTATTTTTGCAGTTTTCAACATAACCAAACTGAAAATTCATACTACTAATATTCTGTGCCAACAATTGAGGACCTTGCCATTGACCATCAGCTGTCAAATCAAAACGTAACAAACTACTAACGCCATTGACTGTACCTAATACATAAGCTGATGCATACAATTTGGTAACACTAATTTCAGCACGTGTATCACCTGCTAATGATAATTGTGCAGCATTAATATTATTAAAGGTAATAGTAGTAGAACCATTGCCTCCATTTGGTTTAGCAACATAAGCCGCGCTACAACTGCTTACTACCAAATCTCCTCGATTGGTTACAGTAGGCGCAATATCTGCATCATTAGCATAATTTTCAACTTCCAAATTACTTAAGACATAATTAGCTGATGTACTATATGGGATATTTTCGGTTACACCTGTAAAACCTTTACCATACACAAAAATAATCATATCACTAGCAGCAGTAAATCCCGTATGATTCATGGGGGTTTTACTTACATCATTTTGTGCAACCAACCGTATGCCATAACCATTATTATCACTTTCATCTAATGTAATATAACGAGAGGAATCTGTGACTTTGGGAAAAATATGATTACCTGAAACAATTTTGCTACTAATGGGGTCATCTGCGGTAGAGAAACAGCCAAAAGAACCAGCATTACGAGCATCACGTGTGAACAATGAACCTGCATTACGTAAATCCTGCTGGATATTAATTCGTTCTTGTGCCGTTGAGTTGATCTTACGTGTCATCATATAGGTGCTACCAGCAGCTACCACAACAATCATCGTTAAAGCACTGGCAACCAAAAACTCAATTAAAGTAAAACCTGATGGCTTAGATTGGAATATTTGTCTTTTCATTATTCTGCTTTCAATAAATGAAGATTAATCCGCAACTTGTAATATATAGGTGTTGGTATTATCTGCAGAAGACTGCGAATTATTTTCCATACCCCAAGCAATTTTAATTGCGGTTACATCATTTCTATTATTCGTAGGTGCGCAATTTGGTGTAAAGGTTGCGGTGCCATTATTAGATGTTAAGGTTGGTGCGCTAGGGTTGGCTTTATCACGACAAATAATGTAATAAATATTATTTGCTCCGACCATTTGATTTGCCAAAATGCTTTCAAACTCACTAATATGCGCTTGAGCCAAATCTGTTTTTGTAACAGCAGAAATTTTGCTAATAGGACTAGATGATTTTGTTACATTTTTTTCTTTACCAATATACTCATCATAACGGCGAATATAATTTTTTCCTTCTAATTTAATATTTGGATTAATCTGCATGCCTTCTGCTAAAGCTTCGGCAGCTTGTGCGGCAATACTTTGATTTTCCGCCTCTGATATACTTGATACTGAACGAATTTGCGCTGCCATCAAAGCCAAAACACCAAAAGTTAACAAAAATACTGAAACCATAACTTCCAGTAAAGTTGCCCCCATTACGGATCTTTTCATTATCATTACTCCATTAAAAATCGAATTTATTACGTATTAACTGGTCTTACAAATGCGATTTTTATTTGTGGCATTTTTTTCGTAAGTTTGATAATTTTCACTGCCAGAATTGCATGTTGTAGTATTCCCACTGGGGCTAATAATGACTAATTTCGCTAAAGCATAGTTTGTATTTTTATTATCTAAGATTATGCGAACATAATTTGTGGCTAAAGTAGTATTACTCATAAAATTACTACGCGTGGTTTTAGAAGTGGTTGTTTTATAACCAAACATTCCATTAGGCATAAAAACAAACTGACCACTAACAATTTTGCCACCACACTGTGACTGATCAAACGCACAAGCATCTAAACTTACGGTAACAGCACCATTGGTGTTGTTACCATTAATCACCGCTGTACGCAATAACTTATCATCATTAGCACTATATTCACCATCTCTATTAAGATCTGCAAATGCCATCATGCCACTTGAAAACTGCTTTGAATCACATGTACCAGATGGGCGACCATCACTACGCACCTGTGTACCACACAAAATAACGGGGGCATTCATACGCACCGCTTCACTTTTGGCAAAACGAAACAAATTGGCAACTTGCTCTGTACGATTAATGACGCGTGTATTTTCTACAAAACGGCTCATACTGGGCATGGCAATGGCCGCCATAATGCCCATAATAGCAATGGTTACCAATAGCTCTAATAATGTGAAACCTCGTTGTTTCATTGAATATTGCATAGTTATTCTCTATACCTTTTAAAAGGATTTGTGTTAAAGATCAATTTTCCGCAACTTGATCAGCAACAAAACTACTGCTCTCAAAGCGTGTAAATTGTCCAAAAAAAGTTAAATAAATCCGACCTGTTGGGCCATTACGATGCTTGCCGATAATACATTCAGCTAAGTTTTTATATTGCGTCTTCTCTTTGGTGTAATACTCGTCACGATACATAAACATGATTAAATCTGCATCTTGCTCAATAGCACCCGACTCTCTAATATCCGACATCATAGGACGCTTATCAGTACGTTGCTCTACAGTACGCGATAATTGCGACAATGCAATAATGGGTACGTGTAATTCTTTAGCAAGAATTTTTAAACTACGAGAAATCTCGCCTAACTCTGACGCACGATTATCACCACGCCCCGAACCCGACATTAACTGCAAATAATCGATGACAATTAACCCTAATTTTCCATCAAATCGCCGTGCTAAACGGCGTGCACGCGCACGCAATTCCAATGCAGTCAATCCAGGTGTTTCATCAATAAACACTGGTGCTTTACTTAAATGAACCACGGCCTCATTTAAGCGTTCCCAATGTTCATCCTCTAGGTTACCTGTTTTTAGTGCATTTTGGTCTATTCTTCCCACCGAACTAAGCATACGTGCTACCAATTGTACAGCACCCATTTCCATAGAAAAAATCGCTACGGGCAACTGGCTGTTCAACGCAACATTTTCGGCAATATTAAGCGCAAAAGCAGTTTTACCCATAGAAGGACGACCTGCTATAATAATCAAATCCCCTTCTTGCAAACCTGAGGTCATTCTGTCTAAATCAAAAAATCCTGTTGAAACTCCTGTAACAGCATTGGGATTATTGCGCGAATATAATTCATCAATACGTTCAATGTTTTGTCGTAATAGCTCACGAATTTCTACAAAACCTTGTTTGGACTTACTACTGTTTTCTGCAATATTAAAAACTTTACTTTCTGCTTGATCTAATAACTCATCTGCAGCCAAACCCTCAGGATTGTGATAAGCTATCTTAGCAATTTCTGTTCCAACTTCTGCCAATTGACGTAGAACAGAACGTTCACGCACAATTCTAGCGTAATGTACAATATTGGCAGCAGAAGGCGTATTTTGTGTTAATTGAATCAGATAATCCAAACCGCCAGTTTGCGCTAACTGCTCACGCCGTTCCAATTCTTCATGCACCGTTACCGCATCTGCAGGTAAATCATGATACAACAATGCTGTAATGGTACGATAAATTAGTTTGTGTTCTAAACGATAAAAATCATTATCGCTTAATGTGTCTATAATACTATCTAGCGATCGATTATCTATTAATAAACCACCTAATACCGATTGCTCTGCTTCTAAGGAATGCGGGGGTGTCACACCACGGATTTCACTCATTGTATCGCTAAAATGAACTGCGTTATCTGAATTAACTATCATGATTAATAAGCAAAACTAACAAATTTTGGCACAAACTTATTTTTGAAAATAAGGCATAATCATGCGCAATCCATTGTTACAAACAAGATCGCGCACAAGGATTTAATCACTCTATATTACTGATTGTTCCAACGTGCTTGTGATTCTTTAATCACATTTTTGGCTTCTTCAATATCACCCCAATGCGTTACTTGAGTTGTTCCCGCTTTTTTCAAATCTTTGTAGTGATTGAAATGAAATTCAATTTGTTTAATCAACTGCGCAGGCAAATCGGCCAATGTTTTAATAGCATTACCTGTATCGCGATCATCAGCAGGAACGACCACGATTTTATCATCCACTTCACCATCATCCACAAATTTCATTACGCCAATGACACGTGCTTTTAAATAAATACCAGTAGATAATGGAGTACGCGTAATAATCAGCGCATCTAACTCATCACCATCTTCATCTAATGTTTGTGGAATAAACCCATAATTGGTGGGCTTAGCAAAAATTTGGGGTTCTATGCGATCCAATTTCATTGTGGCGTGTTTACGATCCCATTCAATTTTATGAGTACTGCCTTCAGGAATCTCTACCACAACATTAATGATACCGCCCTCTACATCACCTACATCTAAAATTTGATTAAAATCTGCCATTTTATTGCTCTCTTTATATTAAAAATTAATTGGTTAATTATAGACTAAATCTCTTATAAACAACAACCACTCACTTATTTCATCTGTAATTTTATGTAACACATGTAAATTATTTGCAAATAATAACTGTTTTTATTATTATCACACTCCATGAAAAA
>CAKARD010000037.1 GCA_916720425.1 uncultured Kingella sp.
ATGGTTTAGGCGCATATGGCGAAGAAGGTGTAACCAAAGCATTAGAAATTCTTTATCGTGAAATGGATATTACCATGGCATTTACAGGTCATCGCAATATTCAAGATGTCCATGCTGATATTTTATATCATAAGTCGTAAAAATAATTTTAGTAAAATGTGTTGAGATGGGCATCATCTTGCAAATATTTTGTATAGTGAATAAGCTTTTTAGCTTATCGTATTGTGTAAAAGCTTATTCACTATGTTATTTAGTTCCTCTTTGATTACTTATCACTTAATTGATACAATTTCTGTTAAAATAAAATAAATTCTATTTTTGAAATAATTATTTATGAAGAACATTCGAAATTTTTCCATTATTGCACACATTGATCATGGAAAATCTACGCTTGCTGACCGTTTTATTCAATATTGTGGTGGTTTAGAGCAACGTGAAATGAGTACACAAGTGCTGGATTCTATGGATATTGAAAAAGAGCGAGGCATTACCATTAAAGCACAAACCGCTGCTTTGAACTACCAAGCCAAAGATGGACAAATCTATCAACTTAATTTAATTGATACACCAGGGCATGTAGACTTTTCCTATGAAGTTTCGCGTTCCTTGTCTGCTTGCGAAGGCGCACTTTTAGTGGTGGATTCTTCTCAAGGGGTGGAAGCGCAAACTGTTGCCAATTGTTATACTGCTATTGATTTGGGGGTGGAAGTTGTTCCAGTATTAAACAAAATTGATTTGCCCGCAGCTGATCCTGATCGTGTAGCGCAAGAAATTGAGGATATTATTGGTATCGATGCTGTAGGAGCGGTCACCTGTTCAGCAAAAAGTGGTTTGGGTGTGGAAGATGTTTTAGAAGAAATTGTTGCCAAAATTCCAGCACCACAAGGCAATGATCAAGCACCATTACAAGCCATGATTATTGATTCATGGTTTGACAATTATGTGGGTGTGGTGATGTTAATTCGGGTTAAAAATGGCATCATCAAGCTTAAGGATAAAGTTTGTTTTATGTCAACTCAAGCGGAATCACAAGTAGAGCAACTGGGCATATTTACTCCAAAATCTGTTGCTAAAACGCAGTTGAGTGCAGGTGAAGTAGGTTTTTTAATTACAGGTATCAAAGAATTGGGTCAGGCTAAAGTAGGTGACACTGTTACCTTAGCCAATTACCCAGCAGCCGAACCTCTAGCTGGATTTAAAGAAGTACAAAGCCAAGTTTTTGCTGGGCTATATCCAGTTGAAAGCCATGATTATGAGGCACTTCGCGATGCCTTAGAAAAATTACAACTTAACGATGCTTCACTAAAATTTGAACCTGAAGTATCACAAGCTTTAGGTTTTGGATTTCGTTGTGGGTTTTTAGGTTTATTACATTTAGAAATTGTGCAAGAGCGTTTGGAACGTGAATTTGATATGGATCTCATCACCACGGCACCAACTGTTGTTTATGAAGTTATACTAAAAAGTGGTGAAAAAATAGAAGTAGAAAACCCTTCTAAATTGCCTGATATTGGAATGGTAGATACTATTTTAGAACCTATTATTACCGCAACCATTCTTGTACCACAAGATTATGTTGGTAATGTTATGACCTTGTGTAATCAAAAACGTGGTATTCAACGTAATATGCAATATCTTGGTCGTCAAGTGATGTTGACGTATGATTTACCTATGAATGAAGTGGTGATGGATTTTTTTGATAAACTTAAATCAACATCGCGTGGCTATGCATCTTTAGATTATGAATTTAAAGAGTTTATGCCTTCTGATTTGGTGAAATTAGACATTTTAGTAAATGGCGATAAAGTTGATGCATTAAGTTTAATTGTTCATCGTCAAACTGCTGTACAGCGTGGTCGTGAATTAGCCAGTAAAATGCGTGAGTTGATTCCGCGTCAAATGTTTGATATTGCTGTTCAAGCCGCTATTGGTGGGCAAATTATTGCACGCGAAAATGTCAAAGCATTGCGTAAAAATGTTTTAGCAAAATGTTATGGTGGTGACATTACACGTAAGAAAAAATTGCTAGAAAAACAAAAAGCGGGTAAAAAACGTATGAAACAAGTAGGTAATGTAGAAATTCCGCAAAGTGCATTCTTAGCAATTTTAGAGATTGGGGATAAATAATTTTAGTATAATCGTGGATTAATAGAATTTGGTGTAGACTAATGAGAATGAATTTTAATTAATCCACTAATTATAGGTGGTATTTTGCACTGTCTTCAATATTGTGCCAACCAAAGCATTGCTTGCGCTAAACGTTGTGGTATTTTGTCAAAATGCCCACCTAGATTTAATTTCCAAGCTACAGGTAAATGATAGCTTTGCCAAATTTGAACTGTTTCTTCGGTTGCTGTTTGTACCGTTGCTATATACTTATTATTTGTTTGTGCTTCTTTATCACCCAGTGAAAAATATATTGCACGTGGTAGAGAGAGGGGCTGTTGTGTTTTTGCAAAATCTAACCATTTGTCAAACCATAAGCTACCCGAAACACATGCTATATAATCAAAAAATGGCATACATATGGCACTGTATACAGTAAATAAACCCGCTAATGAATAACCTAGAAAACCACGCTTTTCAGGTTTTATTTCGCAAGCCAATTCTATTTTTGGAATGACTTCTTGATATAAAAAAGTGGCAAATTGCGTTGCTCCGCCACCAAAATCACGTCCTTTTTTAAAGATTCGTGTTGCATGCCATGGTGTTAATGAATCTTCCCAATTGGGTTCAAAAATTGCTATCAAAGCATGGTGATTGGGTAAATATTGTGCTAAATGATAGGCTTCAGCTTCATTATCCATCAATACATACCACACTGTTTTCACAAGAGTATTGGGCAAAAAAGCCAATAATTCCTTATTGGCAATTTGGTATTTTTTCATCGTATTATCTAAATATGTTGCGTAGTTTATTTTACACTTTTTTCTTTCATATCAGCAACATAACCACCATCATTAACCTTAATATGACGGAATAACCATTTTTCTAAAATATCAAAAGCTTCTTGTATTGCATTGTCTTCGCCACGAACAAAACGAGTTTGTAACACATTTAGATTATCTACAAAACGCTGATGTACTTGTTTGTGTGCATCTAATGCACGATAATTATGGGCAGCGAGCATTTCTTCTTCATTGCGAAAATGTAATATAGTTACGTCAATCATTTCTTGAAAAGCAGTTTTTGTTTCGATACTGTTTCCCGTTTGGTAAGTGTCATACAATTTGTTAATACTGCCAACCAACATTTGATGTTCTTCATCTACCTGACGAATACCTGTATTTAAACTATATTGCCATGAAATTAGAGGCATTTTTTATTCCTTAATTAAGATTGATAATATATGAATGTTTCATTTTATCATAAATTTAAGTGATTACTCTAATTTTAGAGTAAATACAGATAAATTCATGAGTACTATTATACCCGTTTTAGGGCAAAAAAATTCTGTAAAATTAACCTAGATTCATCAGCCAAGATGCCACTTAATATGGCTGTATGATTATTCAGTTTTTTTTGTGCAAATAAATTAAGTATGCTTCCTGCAGCACCTGTTTTGGGTTCTGTTGCAGCAAAAATTAGGCGTGCTATCCGTGCTTGTAAAATTGCACTTGCGCACATAATACATGGCTCTAATGACACATACAGATCACATTCGTGTAATCGATAATTGCCTAATATGGATCCAGCTTGACGTAATGCTGATATTTCTGCATGTGCGCTTACATCACATTGCTCAATGCAGCTATTATGCGCTTGTGCAATAATTTGGTTTTGATAAACCACTACCGCACCCACAGGAACTTCACCTGCATCTGCTGCAGATTGTGCTTGTATCAGAGCTTGTTGCATAAAACAGACCATGTTCTGTTTAGTAGGAAATAGGGCAACAGGAGGTGTGGCATGTAGACTTGTTAGCCAATATTCACGTTCATTGTTATTTAAATCCGACACTGCTTTATCTAAACTCAGCGCAACTAATTGCCAAAATACTGTTTTTGTTACGCCTAATCCCATTTTTTTTAATAATAAAAATGCACGGCATGGATTGCATTCTTGTATATCTTCTTGCGTATAAATATTAAGATTTGCCAAAGCATGAATAATTTTTGGTGATAAAGGAGGCGTGGTTAATTGCATTTATATTTCCAAACAAAAACAAGGAAACCTCGTTAGAGAGATTTCCTTGTTAATAGGTTAAGTCATTAAGCTAATGCTTGTTTGGCCTTTTCAACCAATTGTGCAAATGTTGCTTTATCAAACACAGCTAAATCAGCCAATACTTTGCGGTCTAAAGCGATAGAAGCACGTTTTAAACCATTCATAAATTTGCTGTATGATAAGCCATATTGACGTGCACCAGCGTTAATACGTGCAATCCATAATTGACGGAATTGACGTTTACGTTGACGACGATCGCGATAAGCATATTGACCAGCTTTCATCACCGCTTGTTTTGCGATGCGATAGACGTTTTTACGACGGCCGCGGTAGCCTGTAGCTAACGCAATAACTTTTTTGTGGCGGGCACGAGCGGTAACACCGCGTTTTACGCGTGGCATAGTTTAACTCCTTTTAAGCGTAAGGTAACATTTTTGCAACAGAAGCCAAATCGCGTTCATTAACCATTGAGGTACCACGCAATTGGCGTTTGTTTTTAGTGGTTTTTTTAGTCAAAATATGACGTTTAAACGCATGAGCGCGTTTTACGCCACCGTTACCTAGCACTTTAAAGCGTTTTTTTGCGCTAGACTTAGTTTTCATTTTAGGCATGAGAAACTCCATGATTTATCGGATAAGGATTCAGGAGATTGTAAGCACAATACTTAAAACCTGAAACCACGGTTTTTGTCGCAAATCAAAAAAGAAACTTTCCAGTGCGACTAACTGGAAAGTTGCAAATTATACTATTATTTTTTCTTAGGCGCAATCATCATCACCATTTGACGACCTTCCATTTTTGGGAATTGCTCTACTTGTCCTTCTTCTATCAAGTCAGCTTTGACACGCTCTAATAGTTGTGCTCCCAAGGATTGGTGTGCCATTTCACGACCACGAAAACGTAAAGTAATTTTTACTTTATCACCATCGGATAGAAATTCGCGTACTTTACGCATTTTAATATTATAGTCGCCATCATCTGTACCAGGGCGAAATTTAATTTCTTTAATTTGCACCTGTTTTTGTTTTTTCTTGGCTTCATCACGTTTTTTGGCTTGTTCATATTTGAATTTACCAAAATCCATAAGTTTGCATACAGGAGGCTTGGCTGTGGGAGAAATTTCTACTAAATCCACATCTTGCTCTTCTGCCATAAATAAAGCTTCACGTAGGCTAACAACACCTAATTGTTCACCTGTACCACTGATTAAACGCACTTCTTTGGCGATAATTTCACCGTTAATTCGTGCTTCGCGTTCTTGCTGTGCGATGATAATTGCTCCTATAAAAGTTAAAAAATATTTGTGATAAACACTCAATATAGTTGCCCAGTATTTTAACGTTTTTTTAAATAGATGAAAAGAGTATCTGTGGGTTTAGTTGCTGGGAAGTTCAGATTGGTTCTTAGGACTGTCTGTATTATTTATAAGATGCCATAGCATTTGTGCACGTATCCAATCATCAGGTGTATCAATGTCTTGTACACGATAAGAAGGTAATTCTATGCCAATGCTGTGGCTATTAAAAATAGGCTTTTGCTCTAACCATGCAGCAGTGGTACCCCAATAAAATTGTCCTGCATCGTGCCATGCGGGGGTTAAATCTTGTGAACGTGTGGCAAAATATTCAGGTGAAAACATGGTTATGCTGCCATCTTTGCTACGGCGTAAGGCGCGTTGAATAGGAAAGTCAAAGCGTGTGATACTAAACGCAAAATCGGCTTGCTGTTGTTGCAGTTGTTGCAAACCTGTTTGAATGTCGGTAACCTGCACAAAAGGTGCTGTGGCGTATAAACAGCAAACATATTTCCCACTCCAGTTTTGTGTTATTAGAGTATTGACGGCGTGTGCCATGACTGCGCCTGTGGTCGCAAAATCATTAGCCAAATGAGTGGGGCGTATAAAAGGGACTTCTGCACCATATTTTTGGGCAATTTGTGCAATGTCTTTACCATCAGTAGAAACAATGATACGTTCAAAACAGCCTGATTGTTGAGCCGCTTCTATGCTATAAGCTATGATGGGTTTATCATTGAATGGTTTGATATTTTTATGTGCAATACGTTTGCTGCCTGCACGTGCAGGAATAATGCATACATTCATTATTGCCTCTCCAAAGCTTTCTGCAAATGTGCTACAACTTCATCTTGCTGTTCTTCTTGTAAATCAAAATATAAAGGTAAACTAATGGCGTGTGCATAATAATGTTCAGCATGAGGAAAGGTGCCTAAATTAAAATGTTGACGATAATAGGGTTGGCTAGGGACAGGAATATAATGTACATTCACGCCAATATGCTGTTGTCGCAAATAATCAAAAACACGTTGACGATGTGATACTTGAATAGGGTACAAGTGCAAGGCAGAATAATAGTTAGGATTACGATAGGGTAACTGTAAGGGCAAATGGTTAAGGAGTTTGTCATAACGGTGTGCGAGTTGATGACGGCGTGTTACAAATTCGTCTAAACGGTGCATTTGACTGGTGCCTAAGGCTGCTTGCAATTCGGTCATGCGATAGTTAAACCCTAGCGCAATTTGTTGATAATACCAAGTGCCATCGGGCGCATGGGTCATGTGTTGTGGATTACGCGTAATGCCATGACTGCGTAGTAGCATTATTTTTTCGGCTAAATCAGCACGGTTGGTTAAACATGCGCCACCCTCAGCGGTCGTAATGATTTTAACGGGATGAAAGCTAAACACGGTGATATCGCTATATTGCCCATTGCCTACTTTGCCATGATGATAACGTGCGCCTATTGCATGTGAGGCATCTTCAATAATGGCAAAACCATATTCATTAGCAAGAGTGCGAAGAGTAATCATATCACAAGGTTCGCCACATAAATGTACGGGAATCACAACTTTAGGTAAACGTTTGCCTTGTTGTTTGGTTTGTATGAGTTTGTCGGACAATGCCTTCATACTCATATTTAGCGTGATGGGATCGATATCAACAAAATCTATTTCTGCGCCACAATATAATGCACAATTGGCCGAAGCAACAAAAGTAATTGGGCTGGTCCAGACCACATCGCCTTTACCTACGCCTAGAGCGAGACAGGCTAAATGTAAAGCTGCCGTGGCATTGCATACGGCAACAGCATATTGTGCGCCACAATATTCACGTAAGGTGCGTTCAAAGGTGGGAACTTGCTCGCCTTGTGTTAGAAAATCTGATTGCAAAACATGTATGACTGCGTTGATATCATCTTGGTTAATGGTTTGTTTGCCATAAGGAATCATGGTGCATCCTTAAATATTACCGATTTTGTATTGATTGGCTTTTATCCATGTTTGTAATTGCGCGATGCTCATCCATTCTGGATTGTTATCGCTGGCATAGACAAATCCTTCAGGAACTTTTTTGCCTTCTTTAATTCGCTCTGGTGTGCTATCCCAGCCGTTAATGGCTGGTAAAATTTTAAAGTGTTCGGCATATTCGTATGTGTGAAATGAATCTTCAGCACTAATCATTTGTTCATGCAATTTTTCACCTGGACGAATGCCAACAATTTCATGACGACATTCGGGCGCAATCGCGTAAGCCAGATCAATCATTTTCATAGATGGGATTTTTTTAACGTAAATTTCACCTCCTATCATATCGGTAAAGGTGTGCCAAACCAATTGAACACCTTGTTCTAGTGAAATCATAAAGCGCGTCATACGTTCATCGGTAATGGGCAATATGCCTGTGTCTTTAATACTTAAAAAGAAGGGGATCACCGATCCACGTGAACCCATCACATTACCATAACGCACGACTGCAAAGCGTGAGCCATGTTCACCTGAATAAGCATTACCCGCTACAAATAATTTATCTGAAGCCAATTTGCTCGCGCCGTATAAATTAATGGGACTACTGGCTTTGTCGGTAGAGAGAGCAACCACTTTTTTTACGCCTTTATCAATGCAAGCATCAATTAGATTCATGGCACCGTTAACATTGGTTTTGATGCATTCAAATGGATTATATTCAGCTGTTGGGACAATTTTGGTGGCAGCAGCGTGAACCACATAATCCACTCCATCTAAAGCACGATATAAACGATCTTTATCTCGCACATCTCCAATAAAAAAACGCACTCGTTTATCATCTTGAAACAATTTTGCCATTTGCCATTGTTTCATTTCGTCACGTGAAAAAATAATGATTTTTTTAGGGTTATAACGTTCTAGTGTCATGGGCACAAAGGTATGTCCAAATGAACCTGTGCCACCTGTAACTAAAATAGTAGAGTTTTGTAACATAAAAAATTCTTTAAAATAAATTAAATATTATTTAGTAAACGCATGTTGTACTATGCATCATGCGTTTATCAGCAAAAATTACTTTTTCCAAGTATCACGCAAACCCACTGTGCGGTTGAATATGGGATCATCGGTTGTGTGATCAAAACGATCGGTTACAAAATAGCCCAAACGTTCAAACTGCCAATGACTTTCAGGGGCTAGAGTACCCGCTATGGGTTCTGCATAAGCCGTAATGGTTTGCATAGAGTAAGGATTGAGAAATTGTGTAAATGGCAAATATTCTCCATCTTCTCCGCGTACCGCATCAGGACGCTCTACAGTAAACAGGCGATCATATAGGCGTACCGTAATGGTTTGTGCATGCTCAGCAGAAACCCAGTGAATCACACCTTTCACTTTGCGATCCTCTGGATTTTTACCCAAAGTATCGTGATCTATACTGCATTTTAACTCTGTAACGTTTCCAGTTGAGTCTTTAATGACCTCATCGCAACGAATCACATAACTATGACGCAAGCGTACTTCACCATTTAGGGTGAGGCGTTTCCAACCTTTAGGTGGGGTTTCTGAAAAATCATCACGTTCTATGTATAATGTTGGGCTAATTAAAACCTCACGTTCACCAAATTGTGGTTGGTTGGGGTGAAAGGCTGCATGACGGCTTTGTGTTTTACCTGCTTCAAAATTCGTTAAGGTTACTTTGATGGGATCTAATACTGCCATTAAACGTGGTGCAGAATGTTCTAATTCTTCGCGAATGGCTCCTTCTAGTACATCCATATCAACGATGTTTTCAGATTTGGAAATGCCTACGCGTTTGACAAATAGGCGTAAACCTTCAGGTGTGTAACCACGGCGACGCATACCTGAAATTGTGGGCATACGCGGATCATTCCAGCCTGAAACATGCCCCTCACTCACCAGTTGATTGAGTTTACGCTTAGATGTAATGGAATATAATAATTCCAAGCGTGAGAATTCATATTGATGAGGCGTGGCAGTTACGGGAGTGTTTTGTATTACCCAGTCATATAAAGGGCGATGTGCTTCAAATTCTAAAGTACATAACGAATGGGTGATGTTTTCTAGCGCATCTGAAACCGCATGCGTGTAATCATACATCGGATAAATACACCATTTATCGCCCGTTTTGTGGTGGTGCGCTCGGCGGATGCGATAAATAACAGGATCGCGCATATTAATATTGCCCGAAGCCATGTCAATTTTTAGACGTAGAGTCTTGCTACCATCGGCAAAAGCACCTTCACGCATTTTATAGAATAAATCCAAGTTTTCTTCTATGCTGCGATCGCGATAAGGACTATTTTTGCCTACTTCGGTGAGTGTGCCACGGTATTGGCGAATTTCATCTGCAGTTAAATCATCTACATATGCTTTGCCTTGTTTGATGAGGTCTACGGCAAAATCAAATAATTGATCAAAATAATCTGAAGCATAGCGTGGTGCTCCGTTCCATTGAAAACCTAACCATTGGACGTCTTCTTTAATACTGTCTACATATTCTTGGTTTTCTTTTTCAGGGTTAGTATCATCAAAACGAAGATTGCATAAACCATCATAAACATAAGCTAAACCAAAATTTAAACAAATAGATTTAGCGTGTCCAATATGTAAATAACCGTTGGGTTCAGGTGGGAAGCGAGTGTGAATAGCGGGGTATTTTTTGTTTTTTAAATCTTCTTCAATAATGGTACGGATAAAATGGTTGTCCGCAAATTGTTCCTTATTCAGCATAAATTGGCTTTCGTAAAAAATGTCAAATATAGTGTGATTGTATCGTGTATCATGCAAGCTGAAAATAATCACAGAAAGATAAACTATGCGCCATCTTGTTTTGTGTTTGGTTTTAATATGTACTGCTTGTGCCAATGGGGTCGTTAATCATTCAATTACAACTGCTCAAGTCATTAAAAAAGATGCCAATTTGTATCGTGTTGATGACAAACTGTATCGCAGTGAGCAATTAATGCCCCAAGACGTAGCAATCATAGAACAATTAGGTATACGTAGTATCATTAATTTACGATATTTTAATCGTGGTGCAAATAAAAAACTGTTTTCACATACACCTATTGAATTAATCAATCAACCATTGCTCGCATGGAATATTAGACCAGAAGATATTGCTCGTGTTCTGTGGCAAATAAAACAACAACAGCAACATGGTGCAGTATTAGTACACTGCTATCATGGTGCCGATAGAACTGGGATTGTTGTGGCGATGTATCGAATTATTTATCATGATTGGCAAATAGAACAAGCTAAAGCCGAGATGCAAAAGGGGGACTTTGGTTATCATGGCGTTTGGAAAAATTTAGATAAGTTGTTTACGGCAGAGAATGTTGCTCTTGTTAAAGCGCATCTAGATCAAATTCAAGCCCTACAAAAATAAGATTTGTTGTATAAAGGAAACGTGTTTTGCATAAAAAACTTTACATTTTTTATTATAAAGGTAACAGCAGGCATTTGTTCTTGTATAATTGGCTATTTTCGTAAATACCTTCAGTTATGGTATGCAATAGTTTAAAGAATAAACAAGATTGAATCGATAAAACAAAAAATAGTTAGGAAAAAGCATTTATGAGTATTGGTTTATTGCGCGTATTGGTGCAACAAAAGCTTGTACCACAAGATAAATTAGATAAATACCGCACGGCAGTACAAGAAAACAAACCCGTGTTGCCCTTGATTTTTGGTGACAAAATCATTACGCCTGAAGCATTGGCTGATTTGTGTTCGGAACTGTTTAATTATCCGCAATTAGATTTAACTTATTTCCCACGTGCCAAGATTTTAAATGAAGTGATGAGCGAAGAACAAATGCAAGAATTGCGTTGTTTGCCATTGTATCAGCGTGGGCGTAAAGTGTTTTTTGCTGTTTCTGATCCAACGCAAATCCAAAATGTACAAAAAGCCATTTTTACTTCGGGCTTGCAAGTAGATTTGGTGATGGTGCGTGATGATCAGTTAAATTCAGTTTTGGAATGGTTTGGTCAAAGTAATTCGTCGTTGCTCAAAGAAATGGGCATGGAGTTGCAACAAGAAGAATCGAAGCAAACCATGATTGTGGATGGTGAGGAAGAAGAAGATGGTCCTGTGGCGCGTTTTATTCAAAAAGTGCTTTATGATGCTGTGCAAACAGGCGCATCTGATATCCACTTTGAGTTTTATGAATTTATGGCACGTGTGCGTTAT
>CAKARD010000038.1 GCA_916720425.1 uncultured Kingella sp.
TTAGGGGCATGTGTCAATGCGCTACTCTTATTCACTACCTTACGTCTGCGACAAATTTATCAACCACGCACAGGTTGGAAACGTTTTCTTATACAAATTTTTATTGCACTGTGTGCCATGGGATTGGCTTTATCCGCAATACAATCTTTTTATGTGATTGATTGGATAAATTTACGCGGAAGTATTCGTGCTTTCATTTTAGGAGGATTCATTACATTAGCAATCATCGTATATTTTACGACACTAAGATTATTAGGCTTACGACTGCAGCATTTTCGTCGTCATGAAATACATTAAATTAAAGAAAAAATCCATCTTAATATGATTAAATACAACAAAAACCATTATTTACTTTAAATTTACTTGACATTAAAAACATAAAATGTATAATGCCCCCCCCACTATAGGGGCGAATGCTCGTATTTAGATACAAACAATTTAACACATGAGGTATAACTTTGAAATTCTCTAAACATTTATTGGCTATTGCCGTGACCACATTACTCACACTAAACGCTTGTGATAATGGAGAACAAACTAACGTATCCAACACTACTACTCAATCTACAATGGCATCTGCATCAACAAATGCTACTTCCAATGAACGCTATGTAAACGAATTTGCGCAAAACTTACCTGCCAATGCGCAAGAAGTTATCGTTGCCACTCAGCCCAAAAACCCACCATTTGAATTCAAAAACGAACAAGGCAACATTATTGGTTTTGATGCTGACATTATCAGTGCCATTGGTGCAGATCAAGGTTTAAAAATGACCATTATCGATACTAAATGGGACGGTATCTTTGATGGTTTACAAGAGAAAAAATATCAAGTCGTAATTGGTTCTATGGGTGATACCCCAGAACGCCGTGCTAAATTTTCTCTCAGCGATGTCTATGCTTATGCACCCAACTCTATTGTTGTGCCTGCCGACTCTAAAATTAAAGATGCTAATGATTTAAATGGCAAAACCGTCAGCATGATTACTGGCTCTTCTACCCCCGAAGATTTGGCGGCAAAAAACATTAAAGTTACTGAAGCACCTGTAAGTTCCACTTATTTAGCTTTGACTACTTTGGTAGATAAAAAAGCCGATGCTGCTATCGTAGATAAACTTGTTGCTGCATACAGCTTGAAAAATATGAATTTCCCAACAAATATCTTGCCATTCCAATCAGAGGAAGAAGGTGCTGTGGTATTTGCAGCACATAAAGATGATGCCGCTTTAATTGAGAAAATCAACACTGGTTTAGCAAACATTAAGAAAAACGGCATTTATGATGAAATTTATAAAAAATGGTTTGGTGATGTGTTGTCAAACGAAAAAGCAAACGAAAAAGCAGCAGCCAGCACAGCAAAATAATTATTTTTTAATTTAGAAAAATAGGCAATCATATATTGATTGCCTATTTTTATGCCTAAATATACATAAAAGGACTACGCGCCATAAACAGGATTTTTGTCGCACAAAGCTTTAGCTTTTTGTGCAACTTGCTGCAACACGGCTTCATCGTTTGGATTATCTAACACATCTGCTACCAAGTTTGCTAGTTCACGAGCATCTTGTTCAGAAAAACCGCGTGTCGTAATCGCTGCCGCGCCCACACGAATACCAGAGGTTACAAAGGGTTTTTCTGGGTCGTTTGGAATAGCATTTTTATTGATGGTAATATGTGCTTTGCCCAAAGCTTCTTCAGCGGCTTTGCCTGTAATGTTTTTAGGACGCAAATCTACCAAGAAAACATGGCTTTCGGTGCGACCAGATACAATACGCAAACCACGTTTGACCAATTCTTCTGCCATTGCAGCTGCGTTGATTTTTACTTGTTTCGCATATTGTTTGAATTCAGGTTCTAAGGCTTCTTTGAATGCGACTGCTTTTGCGGCAATAACATGCATTAAAGGACCGCCTTGTAAACTTGGGAAAATAGCAGAATTTAACGCTTTTTCGTGTGTATTATCGCGACATAAAATCACGCCACCACGAGGACCACGCAAAGTTTTGTGTGTGGTTGTTGTTACAAAATCAGCAAAAGGAACGGGATTAGGATATTCACCACCTGCAATTAAACCTGCGTAGTGTGCCATATCTACAAACAAATAAGCCCCCACTTTGTCGGCAATCGCACGGAATTTTGCCCAATCAATTTGCAAAGCATAGGCAGATGCGCCAGCTACAATCATTTTGGGTTTATGTTCTAATGCTAAACGTTCAACTTCGGCATAATCCAACACTTCGTTTTCATCCAAACCATAAGTAATAGCGTTATACAATTTACCCGAAATATTAACTGTTGCGCCGTGTGTTAAATGACCACCATGCGCCAAACTCATACCTAAAATGGTGTCGCCAGGTTTTAATACAGAAGCATAAACTGCTTGGTTTGCTTGTGAACCAGAGTGTGGTTGCACATTGGCATATTCTGCACCAAACAATTGTTTCACGCGGTCAATGGCTAATTGTTCGGCAACGTCAACATGTTCGCAACCGCCGTAATAACGTTTGCTGGGATAGCCTTCGGCATATTTGTTGGTTAATTGGCTGCCTTGGGCTTCCATCACGGCACAGCTGACATAGTTTTCAGACGCAATTAATTCGATGTGGTCTTGTTGTCGTTCAACTTCGGCGGCAATAGCTGCTGCTAATTCTGGGTCGTATTTTTCAATCGTTAGGCTTTTAGAATACATACACACAATCCTTGCAAGTTTAAGTTTAAAAATTAGTGATTTTAGCGTAAATTATAGGGAAAATTGTAGTGAATTTTATTGGTTATATACTTGCAAAATTTTCAAGCTAAATAAATGGTAAGGAATAAATAATGAATATTGGACAAGCAGCACAACAATCAGGTTTATCGCTCAAACAAATCCGTGATTATGAAAAACAAGGTTTATTACCAAACACCACACGAAGTCTGGCGGGGTATCGCCGGTTTGGAGAAGAGGATATCCAACGCTTGCAGTTTATTCGCCATGCCAGAG
Organism: uncultured Kingella sp.; assembly: GCA_916720425.1. Lineage (GTDB taxonomy): Bacteria > Pseudomonadota > Gammaproteobacteria > Burkholderiales > Neisseriaceae > CAKARD01. The sequence continues at coordinate 2,984 of CAKARD010000038.1, forward strand.
ACGTAGGTTTTTCGTTGGCACAAATCACGCAATTATTAGCCTTGCAAGACGATCCCGCACGACGAAGTTTAGATGTCAAAAATTTAACAGCACAACATATTGATGAACTTAACCAAAAAATTCAAACCCTCACACACATGCGCGATACCTTACAAGTATGGCATGATCAATGTTTAGGTAATGAACAATCTCAGTGTTGTATCTTGGAAGGGTTAATCTCAGCAAAAAAATAATAAGGACAGCCTAAACTGTCCTTATTTATCACAGGGTTTATTCTTTCTCTGGACCAATTTTGGGAGCAGTATCCGTAGATAATGCTTTGCCTTTAGGATGAGATATACTCCATACATAAGCCGTCAGCAAATGCAATTTGTCTTCATCCAAAAATCCTTTCCATGCGGGCATTTGGTTATGGCGACCACCTGTAATGGTTTCAATAATGGCTTTTTCGCTACTGCCCCACAACCATACATTATCAGTTAAATTGGGTGCTAAACCTATTGTGCCTTGACCTTTATCACCGTGACAAGAAACGCAATTAGCAGTAAAAATTTCTTTACCACGTGCCACACGACCTTCATCTAATTCTTTATCAGGTTTAGACAAGGAGATAACATAATTGGCCACATCACGTACACCATCTTCACCAAATTTTGGACCCCAAGCCGCCATTACACCTATACGACCATTAGCAATCGTTTCATGGATTTTATCGGGTGTACCACCATAAATCCAATCGGTATCGGTTAGATTGGGAAAACCACGTGAACCTTTAGCATCAGAACCATGGCATTGAATACAGTATGTTGCAAATAAATTATGACCAATCTGCATGGCTTCTTTATTTTTGGCTACCTCTTCAATTTTCATTTTAGTAAATTTAGCATACAACGCACCGGTTTGTGCTTCTGCCGCTTTCATTTCATTTTCGTATTGACCTCGACTACTCCATGGTTTACCACCAAAGCCTACGCCGTGAAAATCACCCAAGCCTGGATAAACTATCAAATAGCCTACGCTAAAAATAATCGTACCCAAGAACATATAAAACCACCAACGCGGTAGCGGATTATTATATTCTTGAATGCCATCCCATGAATGTCCTGTTACTTTGATTTCTTCATTGGGATTGGGTTTGATTTTGTTTTGCGACAACAATAGCCACGTAACATAAATCAAGCTAAGTACCACAATGGCAACAATATAGTAGTGCCAAAAAGGGGAAGTGAATTGTGATTCCATTTTTATGCTCCATTCTCATGACTTGAGGACGCTGTGTCTGATGGCATGTCGTGATCATCAATAATACTCTTGGCGGCTTCATCGTATTTGATTTTGTTGCGTTTACTAAATACCACCCAAACCACCACAATACAACTTACCCATACCAACACTTGAAACAAACGGCGCACCCATATCAAGTCCATGACTTACCTCTTATCTTTCAACGCCAAACCTAAGCCTTGCAAATAAGCAATCACTGCATCTAGTTCTGATTTTTCTGCTAGCATTTCGGGTGCTTGAGCAATTTCTTCATCAGTATATGGCACACCAATGGCACGCAATGCTTTCATGTGGGTTACAATTTGGTCAGGGTCAACTTTATTACGTGCCAACCAAGGAAAAGCGGGCATGTTAGACTCTGGCACAACTTCACGCGGATTGAGCAAGTGAATACGATGCCATTCATCTGAATAACGACCGCCTACCCGTGCTAAATCAGGTCCTGTACGTTTTGAACCCCATTGGAACGGGTGATCATAAACCGATTCACCAGCTACTGAATAATGGCCATAGCGTTCAGTTTCAGCACGGAAGGGACGTATCATTTGTGAATGGCAGTTATAACAACCTTCACGTACAAAAATATCACGCCCTGCCACTTGTAATGCGTTGTAAGGTTTAACGCCTTGTGTCGGTGTAATGACTTCTTTGGTGCCAAACAGTGGCACAACCTCAACCAGCAAACCTATGCTGATGACAATGACGGTAAAGATAATCAGGAAACCGACTTTTTCTTCAACAAGTTGTTGTAATTTCATTTTGGTTACCTATTGGGTTTAGTGTTCATGTGCTAATACAGGAATTTCTGCATCAGTCGGTTTACCTTGTGCTACAGTACGATAAACGTTGTAAGCCATAATAATCATACCACTCAAATATAATACCCCACCTGCAACGCGAACCACATAAAAAGGCATGGTACGGCTAACTGAAGCAATAAATGAATGGGTTAGTGTGCCATCTGGATTCAGCTGACTCCACATCAAACCTTGAGTCACCCCCGCAATCCACATAGAAGCGATATACAACACCACGCCTAAAGTAGCAATCCAAAAGTGTGCATCAATCAATTTAATGCTATACATTTCTTTTTGTCCAAATAAGCGTGGAATCAAATAATACAATGAACCAATGGTTACAAAACCCACCCAGCCTAATGCACCCGCATGCACGTGTCCTACTGTCCAATCAGTGTAATGGCTCAAGGCATTAACGGTTTTAATAGACATCATGGGGCCTTCAAATGTAGACATACCATAGAAGGATAATGACACAATCAAGAATTTTAAAATTGGATCAGTGCGTAATTTATCCCATGCTCCAGACAAAGTCATAATCCCGTTAATCATGCCACCCCAAGAAGGAGCAAACAAAATTAACGATAAAATCATACCTAAAGTTTGTGTCCAATCAGGCAAGGCTGTGTAATGCAAATGGTGTGGGCCCGCCCACATATACGTAAAAATTAATGCCCAAAAGTGAACGACTGATAAACGATAAGAATATACGGGGCGACCTGCTTGTTTGGGAACGAAATAATACATCATGCCCAAAAAACCCGCAGTTAGGAAAAAGCCCACCGCATTATGGCCATACCACCACTGCACCATGGCATCAATTGCACCATAATAAACCGAATAGGATTTCATTACCCCTGCTGGAATGGAAATATTATTCACGATATGCAAAAGGGCAATCGCCAAAATAAACCCACCATAAAACCAGTTTGCAACATAAATATGCTTCATTTTACGTTTGGCAATCGTACCAAAAAATACAATTGCATAAGCAACCCACACAGCAGTAATCAATAAATCAATCGGCCATTCTAATTCGGCATATTCTTTACCTTGCGTATAGCCCAGTGGTAAAGTAATGGCAGCTAACACAATGACCAGTTGCCAACCCCAAAAGGTGAAAGCAGGCAACCAATTGCCACCAAATAAGCGTGCGTTACACGTACGCTGCACAACGTAATAGGATGTGCCTATCAAACCACAGCCACCAAAGGCGAAAATTACCGCATTAGTATGCAGTGGGCGAATGCGACCAAAGTGAAACCAAGGACCAATATCTGACAGATTAAGTGCGGGCCAACGTAGTTGTGCGGCAGCAATTACACCCACCAACATCCCCACAATTCCCCACACTACTGCCATGATGGCAAATTGGCGCACCACTTTGTAGTTATAAGTTTGCGTTTCCATGAAAAGTCTCCAAATACATGGCTATATTAATATATTGAGTAAACGGTTTCGTTTTGTTGCTAACACGTTACCGCTTTTCTTAATTTAACGTCTTTATGCGAAAAAATGCTAAATCTTAGCACAAATACAACAAAACGCGATATTCTAAAACAAAATCCGCTTTTACATCAAACCAAATAATGGCAAAATAGCAGATATTGTCGTTAAATACACAACAATCGTAAGGTTATCTTAAAACAATATCCCCTCACTTGATTGATATCAAACAAATCTTAACAAAATGCTTTACTATACCCTATCCCCACACTGTTTATCTCATCAATGGCGCGTGAGTTTGCGCTACACCCATCAACATGGTAAAAACCAGCTTAAACTAGCCAATTGGGTAGCAGGTAGCTATATGATTCGTGATTTTTCACGTCATATTATGCATATTCAGGCTTGGTACAATGATGCACCCGTGTCATTAGTTCAACAGAATAAAAATACCTGGCAACTACCTGATATGGCGGGAGAATATCGTGTTGAATACACGGTTTATGCCAATGATTTGTCAGTACGGGCAAGCTTATTAGATAATGAGCGTGGTTTTATTGATGGCGCATGTTTATTTTTATATGCTCCAGATAAACAGAACAATCCTTGCCAAGTTTGTTTTGTGGATTTGCCTAATAATTGGCAAATTTACACGACGTTACCTCAAATAACTGAACATCATTATCAAGCTAAAAATTATGCTGAATTAACCGATCACCCTTTTGAATTGGGTCGCCACATAGAAGTCTTACACTTTAAAGCGCATGGCATTAATCATCGCATTGTGCTTAGCGGTGATTATTTGCCCTTTGACCACGAACGTTTATTGCATGATTGCAAAAAAATTTGTGAATATGAAATGGCTTTATTTGGTTACTCTGCACCCTTTTCGCAATATCTGTTTTTATTACATTTGGGTGATAATATTTATGGTGGTTTGGAACACATCAGCAGTACTGCTTTGCATGCGGATTATCGTAGTTTACCTGCCTTTGACATGTGCGAGGCTTCAGCAGACTATATACAATTATTAGGTTTGATTGCGCATGAATATTTTCATGCTTGGAATGTCAAAACCATTAAACCCGCCGCATTTATTCCTTATCAACTAGATACGGAAACGTATACCGAACAATTATGGGCTTATGAAGGGATAACATCTTATTATGATGATTTAACGTTGGTTAAAAGTGGGATCATAAGTCAAGAAGCCTATCTTAACTTGCTGGCACAAAATATCACACGTGTATATCGTAATGCGGGCCGCAAACAACAAACTTTAGCGCAATCTAGTTTTTCAGCTTGGCATAAATACTATAAACAAGATGAGAATAGCCCTAATGCCATCACCAGTTATTACCAACAAGGAGCATTGATGGCCATGTGTTTGGATTTGATTATTCGTGCTCAAAGTGCATATAGTTTAGATACGATTATGTGTGATTTGTATCAACGTGCGCGTGATACAGGCTTAGGAACTAATGAAGGACAATGGCAACATCTGGCACAAGAGATAACACAATTGGATTTAAACGATTTTTTTCAATACGCTCTATACACTACTGAAGATTTACCTTTGGTAGCCTGCTTGCAGAGCGTGGGATTAGAATTGTGCTTTTTACCTCAATCTCGTACCAATATGGGTGCGTGTGTGTCAAATTTCCCTGATAATACGCCACAAGCAGATTTGGGCTGCCGTATCAAACAAGAAAAAGATTATGCTGAAATCACGCATGTTTTTTCAAATGGTAGCGCAGAAAATGCCGCACTAAAACCTAAAGATAAAATTATTGCTATAGATGGTTTTGCATGTACAAATTTTATGCAACAAACTCAGACACAAATTGGGCGTAAACACGTATTGCACTTTTTTCGGAATGGGGTGTTAAAACAAACCGTATTAACAGTTCAAGCAAGTGAACCCACAACGGCATATATTAAAATCATAGATAAACAACGATTAAAATCATGGTTATCCTAAACTCAATAGCCAAAGAATGATGGATTCTTTGGCTATTTTTTAGCTTATGGCATTAAAAAGAAATATGCCCAAATACTGATTACAAGAATACTTAGTATATTTAATACCAAGCCTGTATTCATCATTTCTCGTTGCTTAATTAAACCTGTACCAAAAACAATCGCATTGGGCGGAGTGGCAACGGGCAACATAAAGGCACAAGATGCACCCACACCAATAATTAAGACTAATACCTCTTGCGGTATGTTCATTTGTTGTGCAATTGTAGCAAATACGGGTACTAACAAGGCAGCCGATGCGGTGTTACTGGTAAATTCGGTTAACGCATTAATAAATGTTGCCACCACCACAATAATCAATAAAGGATGGGTATTGCTAAATGTCCGTGCCACAGCTTGACCTAAAGCTTCTGATGCACCCGATTGTTGCATGAGGGTGCTTAATGCAATGCCCCCGCCAAATAGCATCAATACCCCCCAATCCGTATTGCGTGCCACTTCGCGCCAACGAACTGTACCAAACAATACTACCGCCACCGCAGCCGTTAACGCAATAAAACTATCAATAGAGCCAATACCTGTGGCTTTGGCAATACTTGTGCCAAAAATCCATGCCAACGCTGTTATCATAAAGATTATTACTGTAATCACACGATGTAATGTCCATGGAATGTCTTCCTTTTCAGTTAGGCTAATTCTTTCACGAAAATTAGGCTTAAGTACAATAAACAATGAAATCAACATCATAGGTAATAACACCAGCATAATGGGTAAACCATATTGCATCCAACCTGCAAAATCCAGATTCAAAGCTTTAGCAACAATAGCATTAGGTGGGGAACCGACCAGTGTCCCCAAACCACCAATACTGGCACAATAGGCAATCCCTAATAATACAAATACGTAGGTTTTTCGTTCTTTGTCTACATCTAAATGCGATAACAAGCCCATTGCTAAGGGCAACATCATGGCTGCTGTTGCTGTGTTACTAATCCACATAGACAAAAACGTGGTTACTGCAAAAATCATCATCACTGCAATAAACAAATTACCACGTGATAATGAAATAACCCACATGGCAATTTTTCGGTCTAACCGTTGAATATGTAAAGCAGATGCTAAGGCAAAACCGCCAAAAAATACATAAATAATGGGATCAGCAAAACTAGATAAAACGACCTTTGTACCCATATTGGGAATTTGAAAGGCCACCGCTAAAATTGGTACCATTAATGCCGTAACAGTAATATGTACCGCTTCGGTAAACCATAAAATAGCAATAAATAACAAAATAGCCAAGCCTTTATTTGGATTACTCTCATAAGGCAAAATAAAGTACACACCAAAGGAAATAATAGCGGCAATAATAGCTATCACCAAACCACGAAAACTGGTTACAGGGGTTTGTGCACTTTCTAAAGAGAGATTTTCAGGTAAGTTTTGCTGACTGGAGTTTTGAGTAAAATCAACCATGACGCGTCCCTTTGTTAATAAAGGTTAAATAATGTGTATATTTTTTATTATGGTTAGAGTTTATGTTTAAACGCTAAATGTTGCAATATGTAACTGATCAATTTCCAATAAAAAAGCATGGCAAAAAAACCATGCTTTTGTTTTATCATATTATTTTTTTGCCTTTTGTTCTTGTGGCAAACGAGGCAATCGCCACACTGCTGCCACCAACCCACCCCAAATAATTACAATAGACAACACCAACATTACAATAGCACTCTCATTCATCTTCTAGCTCCTTAAAGCGATCACGTCCATGCCAAGGCAAACGAGACAATCCTGCAGCAAATACTACCAAACTCATTGCCATGCCCCAGCCTAAAATACCTACAAACACGGCGGGATAACCACCATATACTTCACCAAATAGTTTTTTGGTTTCACTAAACAACATATAACCTAATACAATTGGGGTCAAAATGCCCACCACCATCTGCCATACTTTGCCCACTTTAAATGATGAATATTGATTGATATGTTGCGCTAATTTGGGTAAATCACGTCCCAAAGATAGGGCAACTAATGAACAAAATGCTACTGCAACGATGCCGTAAGTGTTTACAAAGTTATCTAATACATCCAATACGGGTAAACCTGTGGTCGTACCAAATAAAATGGTGGAAACAATCGCCATGGGTACGCATACAACTATGGTTGCAGGCACACGCGCCCAATGTAATTTATCTTGCACAGCAGCCACAATGACTTCTATCACCGAAATCAGTGAAGTAATCCCTGCAAAAAGCAGCGAACAGAAAAACAACACCCCTATCACACTCCCCATTGGAGCTTGGTCAATAATGGCTGGAAAGGCAATAAATGCCAAGCCTATCCCACTTTTTGCCACTTCTGATACAGCAACACCTTGTGTTTGTGCCATAAAACCCAATGCAGCAAACACACCAATTCCAGCTAATAATTCAAAGCTACTGTTTGCAAAACCTACCACCAAACCTGCACCCGTTAAATCGCTGTCTTTTTTCAAATACGAAGCATAAGTAATCATGATGCCAAAACAAATCGACAATGAAAAGAAAATTTGTCCATAAG
>CAKARD010000039.1 GCA_916720425.1 uncultured Kingella sp.
AACAGAGTTGTTGCATCTGTAAAAACAGCAGAAGTTTTACGACTGACTGTAACCTGATTTTTAGGTGATGTTGCCTTATTTTTTACTGTAGAAGTCAAAGAAGTGGGTTTAGACACTGCATTTTCTTTAACTTTAGGCTCTTTTTTCACTTTATCATGCTTTTTATCCATCCAACCAGATGGTTTATTCATCGCTGTTTCTAGTCTTCTTGCCAAGCGCGTAGAAAAACCAGTCCCAACCTTCTTGGTTTTAATATTTGAGCGAATTAAATATAAATATGCGGGTTTGTCATAACCTGCTTTTCTAGATAACTTAGAAAGGTTACCTGCCTCTAAAATTAATGTTTCAAAATTCGCAAAACGTGTTTCAATTAACTCTTGCTTTTGGTCTATTTTATTTACTGCTTTTCGTGCCATTTTTTTCACCCTAAATAATCAATATGTATATTTTACTCATAATTCAAGTTTATTTATGATAAATTTAATTATATTTTGAATCACTTTATTCTCTATGCAACAAATATTCTATTGCACCAGTTTCAAAGAAATTTTGTAGAATAAGCTGCGCGGCTACCTGATCTAACACACTTTTTTTCTTGTGTTTTTTTATAAAACTCTCATGCAATAATGATTCGGCATGTAACGATGACAAACGCTCATCTACCCAATAAATAGGCAGGTGAAAGCGACCATGCAATCGCCGACCAAATTGGCGTGCTAAATGGGTGATTTCATGCTCTGTTCCATCTATATGAAAGGGCAAACCTACCACAAGATAATCAGGTTGCCATTCTTGAATTAATGTGGCAATGTGTTTAAATTTCTCGTCATTACTGTTACCTGTAATTGTCGTTAATGGATGCGCCATTCCCATATCACTATGACCTTGTGCAACCCCTATACGCGCCTGCCCAAAATCAAAAGCCAATGCCAAACCTTGTGTTTTTAAATGTTTCTGCATAAATATTTTCCATCATTTAGAAAATTTCGATAAGGTAGATTTTTTCCATTATTGCAACAAGTTAGAGATTTTTGTGTCACTGAATTTGTAGGACTGCTTCATATTCTACGCCCGATATTTCCACTATAAACAGCACGGTCAAATTAAATATGTTTGTTTCTTTCTATTTAGGCTTCTGCTACGGTTTCGCGCACAAAGTTTTTTTCACAATAATGGCATTTTAGCTTGGTAAAGCCTGCTTGTTGACGCACATAAAAGCGACTGCGCACAGGTTCACTATGACTGGCACAATTATTATTGGGACAGCGAAAGACTTCGGTGATTTCATCAGGCAGCACAAGGTGCATTTTTTTAATTACTTCAAAATTGGCAATAATATTAACCACCGCATTAGGACTAAATAATGCTAAACGATTGGCATCTTCTTCGCTAAATATGATATTTTTGATTTTAATAATATCTTTAGCTCCTTGGCTTTGGCTGGGTAAATTAAAACCAACAGTAACTGCGTTACCATGATGCAATAATTTAAATTGTCGCAAAATACTTAATGCTAAACCTGCTGGAATATGATCTATCACGGTGCCATTTTCTATGGCTTCTACACTTAGTTGTTTATTTCTCATGATGATACCTCTGGATTCAGTACAAGTGAGAGCATGGCCATGCGTGCATATACGCCATTTTTTGCTTGTTCAAAATAATAGGCATAGGAGGTGTTGTCCACATCTGGGTGAATTTCATCTACACGTGGTAAAGGATGTAATACACGTAAATTGGGCTTGGCAGTCGCAAGCATGGCAGCACAAAGATTGAATTTTCCTTGAATTTTAGCAAATTCTTCTGCGTCAAAACGTTCACGTTGCACACGTGTCATATAGAGTATGTCTGCCCATTCTATGGCTTCTTCTAAGGTGGGACAAATGTGCCATTTGGTATCATATTCGTCGAATTCTTCGGTGATGTAACTGGGCATGGCTAAGCTAGGTGGTGAAATAAATGCAAATTCACAATCAAAATTTTTTAGGGCTTGGGCAAGTGAATGCACCGTACGCCCATATTTTAAATCACCACACATAGCAATTTTGAGTTTATTTAGCGTGCCTTGAGTTTCAATAATGGTTACCAAATCCAATAATGTTTGGCTAGGATGTTGGTTGGTACCATCACCTGCATTAATAACTGGAACATGTGAAAATTCTGCTAATACACGTGCAGCCCCATCTTTGGGATGACGTTGAATAATGGCATTAGCATAACTACTAATAATGCGTGCTGTATCAGCTAAAGTTTCTCCTTTTTTTGCACTGGTATTAGCACCATCTGAAAAACCAATAACTTTGCCTCCCAAACGTTGCACTGCAGTTTCAAAAGAAAGGCGGGTGCGTGTTGATGGTTCAAAAAAGCAAGAGGCAATGATTTTGTTTGCTAATAGGTCGGGCTGAGGTTGTTGTTTGAGCTTAAGTGCGGTATTGAGCAAAAAAAGAAGATTTTCTGGGCTAAAATCAGCAATAGAAATGATATGTTGTTGATAAAATGGATTGGGCATGGCATTTGTCTTTCACAACGGTAAGGTTCAATACATGGGGACGACTATCCCCCCGCATGGTATGCAGCAAGACGCGTGTTCACAATTCAATAACTGTACCAAGCAGTTGACCCATACGTGTTTCTACACCTGCTTGTAGATCGCTATTAAGTGCGACTTTTTGAGCTGGGAACAAGTTAATTACAGTAGAACCTAATAAAAATGCACCCATTTCTGCACCCTTATTTAAGGTGATGGCGTTTTCTTCGCCTTGTGCTGGATAATTCCATGTTTGCACGGTTTGGCTACGCGGCGGATTGACCACTCCATGCCATACGGTGCGTATGCTGGCGGTAATGGTTGCGCCTACTAAAATTTGTACCATAGTACCAAACGCAGTGTCAAACACACAAATAACACGCTCGTTGCGTGCAAACAAGTGAGGAATGTGTTGCGCCAAAAAGGGATTAACAGAATACAATTCACCTGGAACATAAATCATTTGACGCAATGTACCTAGATAGGGCATATGCACACGGTGATAATCGCGTGGGGATAAATAGGTGGTAATAAATGTGCCATTTTCAAATTGTCCCGCTAAAGTGGCATCGCCAGCCAATAAATCGGTTAATGAGAAGGTGTGTCCTTTGGCTTGCAATAATTGATCACGGGCTATCTGACCGCATTCACTAACACGCCCATCAGCAGGTAAAGCAATTTCTTGTGCATCAGACACGATTGGTCGTACATCTTCTTTGAGTGGGCGAGTAAAAAATTCATTAAAACTATTGTAATCACTGGGCCGATTTTTTTGCGCCTCTGGCCAATTGATTTTATAAATATTGGCAAATTGTTTGATGACAAAATGAGTCAATCCCCCCCATTGTTTTTGAGCAAACCAGCCTGCTAATCGGGTTAATGCAAATTGGGGCAAAAGATAGTGTGCAGCAATTTTAGCGCGTTGAAAAAATGTAGGGCGAGGATAAGGTTTCAAATTTGAACTCATGGAGTTTAGATCTCTTGTTGTAATTGTGAAAGTTGTTCTAAGGCAATTTTAGCAGGTTCATAATCTTGTTCAGCGGCTTTTTTCCACCAATGTTTGGCGTGCGCAAAACGATGACTATTGGCATATAATACACCAAAATTAAACTGCGCTTCAGCAAGATTTTGCATGGCAGCGGCTTCAAACCAATCAGCGGCAACCTCATCATCTCGCGCCACACCCTCACCACGATGATAAGCCAAACCTAAGCGATTTTGTGCATCAGACTCACCTGCTTCAGCAGCTTGTTGCCACCATCTAACAGCAATGTCCAATAAACCTTGTTCTTCAAATAAATAACCCAAATGGTTTTTTGCCTTTGCGTGTCCACGTTCTGCAGCCAAAGTACACCATTTTTGTGCTTCAATTCTATTGGCAACCACACCCTCTCCATTGAGATACATAATTGCAAGATTGTGACAAGCTTGTGCATTACCTTGTTCAGCCAGTGCCAACCATTCTGATAATGCACTCGCGTAATCTCCATTTTGGTAGGCAACCAAGCCTTTATCAACGGTGGTTTCGGTCATATTTTTATCCCATGATTTAAATAATTGAGATTATAGCCGATTTTTAATTAGGCAGGTTTTCGCTATAATTAGTTTCTTTAGCACTTCTGTATTTGATGATGGATTTAAACACTAAAATTCAATATTTAGGCAATTTACTGGCACCCTTTTTGCCCCCTGATTTATCGGTTTTTGCCTCTAATCAAACGGGTTATCGCATGCGTGCTGAATTTCGCATTTGGCACGATGGCGCAAATATTAGTTATGCTATGTTTGAAAAAGACCCAACCAACGCAACTTATCGTGTGGTTAAACTAACCCAACTGTCCATTGCACATGACAGCATTAATGCGCTTATGCCACGTTTGTTAGCGTATCTTTCTGATAAACCTATATTACGCAACCACTTATATCAATGTGAATTTTTAGCCACATTGAGTGGTGAAATGTTGTTGACTTTAATTTACCATAAAAAATTAGATGAAGCATGGCTACAATCGGCACAAGTATTACAACACGATTTAGGTATTAAGGTAATAGGCCGTAGCCGTGGACAAAAACTTGTCTTATCGCAAGATTATGTTACAGAGCGATTGCAAGTACACAATCAAATATTTGAATATCGTCAATTAGAAGGTGGCTTCACACAACCCAATGCCAAAATGTGCGAACAGATGCTGCAATGGGCTTGTGAACAGGCAAAATACGATCCTTCTCGTGATTTACTAGAATTGTATTGTGGCAATGGTAATTTTACTTTACCTTTATCGCTGTATTTTCACCGTGTTTTGGCCACTGAAGTTTCTAAAACATCGGTGTTGGCGGCGTTACATAATGCAAAAATCAATCATTGCGACAATATCACGATTGCCCGTTTATCTGCTCAAGAATTTACCCAAGCCTATCCACAAGAGCGTGATTTTCGCCGTTTAGTGCAACAAAATATTTCATTACACGATTATCACTTTTCCACTATTTTTATTGATCCACCGCGCGCGGGAGTCGACGAGGAAACTTTAAAACTGGTCGCGCAATTTGAACGAATTATTTATATTTCGTGCAACCCCCATACTTTATGCGACAATTTGCGCATATTATGCCAAAGCCACCACATAGCAGCAGCGGCATTATTTGATCAATTCCCCCAAACACCGCATATTGAAAGCGGCGTATTATTGATTAGAAATAAGGAGATACGCTAAAAAGTACACTTGTCAGGATACCACTAACACGTTACAATAAATAATTGACTATTCTGATTGGAGCTAATGATGATAAAGCAAAAATTCCCGAAAAGAGGTCATTTTATCCGAGCCTATTATTCAAACAGCGCAGGCGGTGGCTATTACATAAAATATCTAACAGAACAAGAAGCCTACGAAAAAGCCAAAGAAACGCGCTATAAAGTTAAAACTTTTGGGGAGTTAGACACTCCCGCCAAGTACGATGCTTGGTGAGGTGATCCTGCTTTTCAACACATTGTGGTGGAATACGCTCCAACATGGGTAACCGAAAAAAAATGGAAGAACTGGGCGTTCAAAGAAATGACTCGTCAGTTGATTGTTGCAATATGGGGAGACAATATCCAAAACAACACGGTTGATAATATTTCTCCCGAAGTCATTCGCGTGGTATCCGATACCTTAGAACAGATTGATAAATGTTCTGACTCAATGGTATATCGTGAAATTATCCTTTCTTTGGGTCTTTATCCGCCTGCAGGCTTGGCTGACATTTTATTTGCTCAATCTGTGCAAATCATGGCGGATTGGAACGATCCTAGAGTACGCGATCCCTTTGCTACTTATAAACAGTGGTATAACGGCATTTTTAAGCAAAATCGTTACGAATCTTGTATTAAAACCGCGGCGAGAAATTATAGAACCCGTTTAGAAGAAGCATTATTAGGCATTTGATAAATTGGTATGGGAGTAGGGTATGAAAAGCTGGTATCTTTCTGACATTTTAGAAAATGTTACCGAACGCTTAAAAGAATGGGCATATCTTTACAGAAACCCCATTAGACTATACATCATTGATTCTATTATTTGGTCATTTGGTCCAGATATAGAATGTATGCGTTGTACGCCTGTGCCACCCATGACTCCTTTTGAAAATGTGATTCTTACCATACATGGAGTGATTTGCTATTTTATTGCACCAACATGGATAAATCTGATTCGGCTTCGGGAAAAATATAAACGAAATGGTCATTTGGATTAGATTAAAAACAGCTAGGGGCTGTGGACAATTTGGAATGAGTAGCGTTTTGTCATCTTGCGAATATTTTTAACACATTGAAGATGCTATTTTATTTTATAGGGTAAAATACACCATTAACCAATTTTCATTTAGCCCCTATTGATTAAAAAAATAAAATGAACCGTTTAGACGAACAACTCAAAGCCTTGCACAAGCAAGCCAAACAAAAAGCCCAAGCGCAGGCACAAATTCCAGCTAAACCCACCACTTCACCTGATATAGATTTTGCCCAAGCCATGCGTGATGTAACCCCACTCAAAGCACATAATCAATATATCGCCCCTGTGGACAAAAGCCCTATTCAACCACGCACTGTGGAACAAACCACACTAGAAAAATCCGATTATTTTTATATTGGCGAAGGGGTTCAATTGGAAATTCCCAGCACATTTAGCAAAAATGGACAAGGTAGCCATGATATTAAACGCTTGCAAGCGGGCTATTATGATGTGGTTGCTGATGTCGACTTGCATGGTTATTCACAGGAAGAGGCGCAACAAGTGTTGAATGAATTTATTGAATTTGTGCAACAGCGGGGGGTATGTGGCGAGATTATTCATGGCAGTGGTTTGGGTTCACGTGGTTACATACCAATACTAAAAACATTAGTACGCCGTTGGTTGATGATGCATCCTGATGTTTTGGCCTATTGCGAACCGCGTAAAGGCAATGATGGTGCCGTACGCATTTTGCTCAAACGTCGCCGTAAAACAGACCCATTTGCCGAATAATAACAAGATAAATTGCGTTATAATAACCCATCATAATATTGCAAAAAATATTTAAAAATTATGTCTGTTACCAGCCACACTATTATTACGCCACAGCTTATTCCTTTTCATCAACCTTTTGCACTGCAAAGTGGGCAAACTTTGTCGCAATTTGATTTAATAATTGAAACCTATGGCACTCTAAATGCACAAAAAGATAATGCTGTATTGATTTGCCATGCGCTCTCTGGCACGCATCATGCGGCAGGACGGCATCATGCCGATGATAAATATGCAGGTTGGTGGGACAACATGATAGGTGATGATAAACCCATTGATACAAAAAAATTTTTTGTGATAGCACTCAATAATCTAGGCGGTTGCGCAGGCAGCACAGGTCCCACTAGTATTAATCCGCAAACAGGGCAAGCTTATGGGGCCGATTTTCCTATGGTTACGGTGCGTGATTGGGTAAACAGCCAAGCCATGTTGGCGGATTATTTTGGTATCCACCAATGGGCAGCGGTGGTAGGCGGTAGTTTAGGAGGCATGCAAGCTTTGCAATGGGCTATAGATTATCCTAACCGTGTTAGACATGCTTTAGTCATTGCCTCAGCACCTAAACTGAGTACACAAAACATTGCGTTTAATGATGTCGCACGTCAAGCCATTTTAACCGATCCTGACTTTCATTCAGGGCATTATCTGCAATATCATACCAAACCACGCCGTGGCTTGCGTATTGCCCGTATGATGGGACACATCACTTATTTAGCAGAATATGGTTTGGGACGCAAATTTGGACGCACCTTGCGACATGGACAATACCAGTACGATTATAATATTGATTTTGAAGTAGAAAGTTATTTACGCCATCAAGGTGATAAATTTGCTGAGCATTTTGATGCCAACACATATTTACTCATGACCAAAGCCTTAGATTATTTTGATCCTGCTGCTGAATACGACAACAATTTATCACGTGCTTTATCACATATTCAAGCAAAGTTTTTTATCGCTAGTTTTAGTAGCGATTGGCGTTTTTCACCCGAACGATCACATGAATTAGTACGCGCAATCATTGCCAATCGCCAATCCGTTCAATATGTTGAAATAGAATCCAACCACGGACATGACGCATTTTTATTAGATGATTTGGCTTATATTCAAGCTATTCGTGCTTATATGCAACGCATTGAGGTATCAGCATGAAAGATACTTTGATTGGTTTATTCATTTTCGTAATAATAGGTGTAGGGTATTTTTATTTACCCTTAGAATGGCGCAGACACAAAGATATCCAACATGGCAACCACCTAATCAGCCAAATTATTAACTATCAAACAAATCATCATGCCTTACCCGAAACCGACGATGAAAAAACTTTAACACAACTGGGATTTAAAAAACGAGATAAATTTGGTTGGCAACCTGCTTATATTAAACAAAATGAAAATAGCTTTGAGATTATTTATCAAGATGGCTATGAAGCCCCTTATTTATATTGGCAATCTGATGAACAACAATGGGCATTAAAACCATGATTTTACGCGATGATTTACAACTTATTTATGATTGGATACCCGCCAATGCACACATATTGGATTTGGGTTGTGGTGATGGACAATTATTGCAAGCACTCACACAATACAAAAACTGCACAGGCTATGGTGTAGAAATTAATACTGCTAGTGTTCAAGCCGCTATAGAACGCGGTGTAAATATTATTCAAGCAGATTTGGAGCATGGCTTGAATACATTTGAAGATCATAGCTTTGATGTGATTATTTTGAGCCAAACCATACAAGCCATGCAAAACACTGAAACCATTTTGCGCGATTTAACACGTATTGCTAAACAAGCCATTGTTTCTTTTCCAAATTTCGGTTATTGGCAAAACCGACTACAAATTGCTTTATATGGACACATGCCCGTGAGTGAGCGCATGCCCTATCAATGGTATAACACCCCTAATATTCATTGGTGTACACTCTCTGATTTTGAAAAACTGTGCCAACAAAATCACATCCGCATATTAGAACGCGCTGTGATGACAGGTGGAAAACGTGTATCTTATTTCCCTAATTTATTGGGTAGCTTAGCCTTTTATCGTGTGGGATAAAGGGAAAAAAGCCAAATCAGGGTATAAAGTGACAGCAGATCACTTATTTCACATCTCTTGTGTATCCACGTCTATATGCCAACGTATGCTTGCTTTACGTTGTTTATTTAGCCTTTCTTGCCATTGAAATAACGCTCTATGCAAGCTGTTTCTATCAGGGCTTTCTATAAAAATTTGTGCCCGTTCACGCTTTGCTAAACGTGTCATTTGCTGTGGCAATGCACCAAACTGAACAACATTATCAGGCAAAAGAGGGGCAACCACATCACGAATTACATTTAAAAAGTCTATGGCTTGCTGTAATTTTGGTGCATCGGCACGTATGGCAGCTTGATAGGTAAAGGGCGGAAATTCTGCTGCTTCACGCTCTTTTAAAGTTACTTGTGCAAACTGCGCGTAATCTTGTTCTAATAATGCTTTAAATACAGGGCTATTGGGCATTTGTGTTTGAATATATACTTTTCCTGCTTGTTCTGCACGCCCTGCCCTACCTGATACTTGCAATAGTTGCGCAAACAAACGTTCATTAGCACGAAAATCATTGCTAAACAATGCCCCATCTGCATTCAATACCAAAACTAAATTTAAACGCGCAAAATCATGTCCTTTTGCCAACATTTGCGTTCCTACCAATACATCAATTTTTTGTTCATGAATCGCTTGATATAAATTTTGCCAATCATTTTTATGCTGTGTACTGTCTCTATCAACACGAATTATGTTAGCTTGAGGCAAAACACGTTGTAATGTGTCCTCTACACGTTGTGTTCCTTGTCCCAAGGCTGTTAAATCCTGATTACCACATTCAGGACAAGCACGGGGAATGGTTTGACGATAATCGCAATGATGACAACGTAACTGATGCGCACGCTGATGCAATACCATTTTTGCCGAACAATTTGGACAACCAAACGTATGCCCACAATCACCACAAAATAAAGCAGGGGCAAAACCACGCCGATTCAAATACACCAGCGACAATCCACCTTTTTGATAATTGTCTTGTAACAATTTTATTGCCTGCGGTGAAAAACCATTCTCTTGGCGCACATGACGCATATCTATCAGATGAATTTGAGGTAATTGTGCCTGACTATGCGCTCGTTTTGATAAGGTCAAAAGTGTATATCCCCCTGTTTGTACTTTATGCCATGTTTCCAAGCTTGGGGTTGCGCTACCTAACACAATGGGACAATTCACTTGATGCGCCCGCCAAATCGCCAAATCACGCGCATGATAACGCAAATCACTGTCTTGTTTGAATGACAAGTCATGTTCCTCATCTACTATAACCAAACCCAAATCTGCCATAGGCGTAAATACCGCCAAACGCGTTCCAATAATTAATTGAGCTTGATTGAGCATGGCACGCAAATAATCCTGTGATCTTTTCCCTGCACTGGTTTGACTATGTAACACAGCCGTAGGAATCGGCGCAAAACGTTGTCCAATACGTTGTAATAATTGTGGAGTCAGATTAATTTCTGGTAACAAAAACAATACTTGTCGTCCTTGCGATAATACTTCTGCCATCACATCAAAATATACTTCAGTTTTACCACTACCAGTTATACCATGTAATACAAACGTCTGATAACTTCCTAAGGCATGTTTAATCGTGTGTGCGACCAAAGTTTGTTCTGTATTAAGAATATAGGGAGAAGGCGCAATCACGGGTGATGCAGCACACGTCCAAGATAACCAACCTTTTTTTGCATAGTCTGCCAATTGTTCTTTAGCTTTGGGACAGATCTTTTTTAATGTAATAAAATCATGTTGTCCTGATAATAACGCTTGCCAAAGTGCATAACGTTTAGAATGATGTTGAGGTGGTGCAACTTGTACTTTACCTATATCATTTAAATAATAAA
>CAKARD010000040.1 GCA_916720425.1 uncultured Kingella sp.
AAAATGATCTATTCTCTATAGAGAATGCAAGCGACGTAAAACTTCTTCTTTACCCATCAGGGCCAAGACCGCATCAATAGATGGTGTTTTTGCTGTACCGCATACTGCCAAGCGTAAAGGCATACCTAATTTTCCCATTTTAATCCCTTCCGCTTCACAAAATGGTTTGAATAAATCATGTATGGATTGTGCTGTCCATAAATCTAATCGCGCTAATTGTTCCGCAAATCGATGCATACGTGTAGCGGCATCTTCATCCCAGTGCTTAGCGATATCCACTTCATTAGGTGTGGCTTTATGATAAAAGTATGCGCATTCTAAAGCCAAGCTATTGAGTTCTTGAACACGATCTTTTACCAAAGCAATCACATCTACAAGAGAAATCGAATCGTTTATCTCAATACCTTGCGCCATCAAACGAGGCGCAATTAATTTGGCTAAATATGTATTATCACTGGCTTTAATGTGTTCTGCGTTAATCCATAATAATTTCTTGCTATCCATGCGACTAGGAGAAGCTGACACATCTTTCAAATCAAACCATGCGACAAAATGAGTCATATTAAAAAATTCGTCATCACCATGCGCCCAACCTAAACGAGCCAGATAATTTAACATGGCTTCAGGCAAGATTCCCATATGTTCATATTCGGTGATCGCTACAGTATCGCCACTGCGTTTAGATATTTTTTTACCTTGTTCGTTAAGAATCATGGGTAAATGTGCATATTGAGGTGGCATGGCTCCCAATGCTTTAAAAATATTAATTTGTTTGGGCGTATTATTAACATGATCGTCTCCGCGAATCACATGACTAATCCCCATATCCCAATCATCAACCACTACGCAAAAATTATAAGTAGGCGTACCATCAGCACGTGCAATAATTAAATCGTCCAATGCACTATTAGGTATGCTAATTTCCCCTTTTACCAAATCATGCCAAGTTGTCACGCCGTTTAATGGATTTTTGAAACGTATAACAGGTTCGCGATCAGCAGGAATAGGAGGTAAAACTTTACCTGCTTCGGGTCGCCAGCGGCGATCATAAGTTGCGCTACCTTCACGCTCAGCTTTTTCACGCATGGCGACCAATTCTTCCTTGCTACAATAGCAAGGATACGCACAACCTGAATCAAGCAATTGTTGTATGACTTGCTTATAACGCGTCATATTTTGGGATTGATATACAATATGTTGTGCATTATCTGCATGCAATCCCACCCAATCCATACCTGCTAAAATAACGTCCACCGATTCTTGCGTAGAACGTTCCAAATCCGTATCTTCAATACGCAATAAAAATTCACCCTGATGATGCTTGGCAAATGCCCATGAATACAACGCTGTACGCACACCACCAATATGTAAATATCCTGTTGGGCTAGGGGCGAAACGTGTTTTAATTTTACTCATTATAAATCCTTAATTTATATCATACATTTTTATTAGACGTTCTAAATCGTCCAAACGGCGATTGGTATGTTCTAATTGATTTTGCAAATCTTGCATATCCTTTTGGCATTGTTGAATTTGTTCTGAAATGTGTTTCTGTTCTGAGTTAGGTACCATAGATGCAGCTTGAAACAATAGTGTTTGTCCCATTACTTGTAATATTCGTCCAAATTTAGCTGTTTTTTCAGCCAAGCGTTCGGTTGCGTCTTCACCAAGTAAACGACGCAAATCTAATTGAGGTGCATAGTGTAAATTGGCACAACGCATCATAATTCCCCAACCCAGCTCCATATCTCCTTCTACTGCCAAATCGCTTAAATTGGGTATCTGTCCTTGTAAAATTTTTGGTAACGCTTCATTATGTAAAATTAAAGTGGTATCAGGTTTACGATGTGTAGGCTTGAGTAACCCATGTTCATCTATGCGTCCAGTAATATTTAAACTACCTACACATATACCGATAACTAGACCATTGTAACCCATTAATTCATGACAAACTTCTGGATTTTGCAACAGCACATGATTGATTAAATTTAAAGATAACATGGTTGTATTCTCTATTTAATCGCATAAATTGCGCCTAAATTACGCCACATGTTTTTTGCATCCATTCCATAACCAAAAACATAGCGATCGGGTACATTCAAGCCGATATAATCTGCTTTAATTGGTTTTTCTTTGCTAATCAGTTTATTAGCAAACACAGCTGTGCGGCATGATTTTGCACCCAACGCCATAATATGTTTTTTGATTTCTGCTAATGTATGGCCTTCGTCTAAAATATCATCTAAAACCAATACATCACGTCCTACCACATTTTTAGGTTCACGTAACCATTCAAATGCCCCGCCCTGCAATTTATCGCCATAACGTGTGATGTGGATATAGTCAAAATCTAAAGGAAAATGCAATAGTGGTAATAATTTACCTGTAAACACCACAGCCCCACCCATAACAGGTAAAACTAAAGGATAATGATCTTTTAAATCTCGGTTAATATCTTGTGCAATTTGATTTAAAGCTTGTTCACATTCTTCTTCGGAAAAAATTTTTTCAGATGAATGAAAAAGTGTGCTGGCTTCATTAAACTTCTGTTTTATATCCATAATTAAAATCCAAATATTGTACTATCGCCTTTTCCTTGGCGGATTAATTCTATACCATCGGTCATATCAATTACAGTAGTAGGTTCTATGCCACACCACCCCCCATCAATAATCACATCTACAGCATGTTCTAAACGGTCGCGAATATCGTAAGGATCGCTTAATGGCTCATTGTCTTCTGGCAACATTAAAGTACAGGTAAGTAAAGGTTCATGTAATTGAGCTAAGAGTGCATGCGCAATAGCATTTTTAGGTACACGCAAACCTATGGTTTTGCGTTTAGGGTGCAATGTACGATTAGGAACTTCTTTGGTTGCAGGTAAAATAAATGTATAACTACCTGGTGTTGCGGCTTTGAGTTGCCTAAACTGACTATTATCCACTTTGGCATAGGTTCCCAGATCATGTAAATCGGCACACATTAACGTTAAATGATGTTTTAGGTCTATTTTGCGTATAGATAAAATGCGTTCCATGGCAGCTTTATTACCCAAAATACAGCCTAATGCATAACATGAATCGGTTGGAAAAACAATCACGCCACCTTGTTGAACGATTTGTGCAGCATGTTTAATTAAGCGTTCTTGAGGATTATCAGGGTGAATGACTAGAAATTGAGCCATAATATCATTCCTCTGAGGTCGTTTTTAAATAATGCTCTAAAATAGCTAAAGCATACTGTACTGCTTGTCGACGCACCTCTTCGCGGTTACCAGAAAAACAATAATGTTTTGCCCAAATTCGTTGTTTGGTTGCAAAACCAAACCATACTGTGCCTACTGGTTTATTTGCTGTGCCGCCATCTGGTCCAGCGATACCAGAAATACTTAATGCATAGTCAGATTTAGACGCGATGAGCGCACCTAGTGCCATTTCACGCACCACCTCTTCACTTACAGCACCATAATGACGTAAAGTTTCATGTTTTACATCTAATAGTTGATTTTTAGCTAAATTAGAATACGTTACAAATCCACGTTCAAAATAGGCCGAACTGCCTGGAATGCTGGTTAGGGCTGCGCAAAGCAAGCCTCCTGTGCAGGATTCAGCACAAGTAACGATTTGCTTACGTTTGGTTAGCTCTGAAGCGATGTATTCTATTCGATTCATGTATTGTATCCCTAGTTGTTTTTTTGGTTATTATAACGGATTTCATACTGATTGATTGATACTTTCTTGAATACGTTTTTTGTTTACTTTGATGTTTGGTTTTTATTGTTTTAGATATAATATGTTATGTTAAATAAAATTTAAATTTTTATTTTTACATCGTTTAACAACATCTATCCTTGATTTTTGAATGATAAAGCCTTAATTTATTTCTCGTAAAATGTTAATCATTGACTTGGGGAGAAGCCATATTATGCAATTTTTGGGTATTATTTTTTTGGTGCTCATGTTTTTAGAGTTCCTCTCTATCATTTGGGTTGCCAAGTTTGTTGGGGGATTAGCTACTTTAGGGTTGATGATTTTATGCTTTATGGCTGGCTCTTTTTTAATGAAACGTAGCCAAGGTTTATCACAGTTGATTTTAGCGACTAGTGCTTTGCGTAATGGCAATCAAATTTCTTTATATCAAATGCTCTATCCTATTCGCATTCCTATAGCAGCATTTTTCTTAATGATTCCAGGTTTTTTTCTTGATATTATGGCTATTATTTTATTATTGCCTTTAGGTGGGCATCGTTCTAATGATACACAACAATCTATGTTTGGTAATTTTCAATACCAACAACAGCATCATCAACGCAAAAATCGAATGGATGAAGATGATATTATTGAAGGTGAATTTACAACAGTACAAGACAGTAAATCCAATACCCGTAAAAATCATCAACGTTTATATGACTAATTACAATTAATAACAACATGGTTAGCTTGGAAGTTTATAATTCAAACCAACCATGTTATTCAGAAATAACCATTTTATTTAATCATTAATCAAATAATTCTGCTGGTTTATCCCCTTATTTCTAGATACCACTTGTACAGTAAGTTCTCCGTGACTCAATTGAATATTAAGATAATCTCCATATGAAATATTTTCTGTTTTATCAACGATATCTCCATGATTATCACGTACAATAGCAAAACCACGTTGCAAAATCATATTGGGAGACATGCTGACCAATAAGGCTCGTTGTATAGCAATATTTTGGCTATGCTGACGTATATATTGATGTATGAGTGTATGTAAATTTTGTCTCTGTTGTTTTAATTGCATTTGTTGTTGTGCTATTTTTTGATCTAGATGTAATAGTTGATGTGATAACAATACAACTTGCTGTTTTTTATGATGATGTATTTGTTTGATGGTTTGTTGCCATTGCTGACACATATCAAATAAATAATGCAACAAAGACTCACGATTAGGACTAACCAATTCTGCTGCGCCTGTAGGTGTGGGGGCGCGGGTATCTGCAACAAAATCACTTAATGTAATATCTGTTTCATGCCCTACTCCGCTTATAGTGGGTATGGAACAGGCAGCAATTGCGCGTACGACACATTCTTCATTAAATGCCCATAAATCTTCTAAACTTCCCCCACCACGACAAATAATTAACACATCTACCTCTTTGCGTTTATTGGCTTGATGAATAGCTTGAGCAATTTGTTGTTCACTCCCTGCACCTTGCACGGCTGTAGGATAGATAATAATCGGAATGTGTGGCGCACGTCTTTGTAAGGTTGTTAATACATCACGCAAAGCAGCGGCAGCTAAACTGGTTACAATACCAATTTTATTGGGCATGGTAGGTAATTTTTGCTTGTGTTCAAAATCAAACAATCCTTCTGCTTGTAAGCGTGCTTTTAATTGTTCATATTTTTCAAATAATCGCCCCATGCCTATTTGGCGTACATCTTCAACAGTAATTTGAAATTCACCGCGTGCCTGATATAAACTAATTTTTCCACAAACTTCAATATGTTCGCCTTCATTTAAAGGCGGCAATCTCAAAGCATTAAATTTAAACAAAACACAACGTACTTGCGCCCACTCATCTTTAAGTGAAAAATAATAATGACCGCTGGTTGCATGAGTGAGATTGGATATTTCGCCACTGATCCATATACCTGATAACTGCTGATGAAGCAAATCTGCTGCGGTTGCATTTAATTCAGATACAGAAAGTGTAACAGGAGAAAACAAAGACATAAATTTAACTTTAATTCAATAATAAAATGAAAAAACACTGCCTTAAACCAAGACAGTGTTTTTATAAAACAAGTTTATTTTTTTACCGATTCCAAGGCATCTTTTAAGTTTTTACCTGCAGTAAACTTAGCTACGCGTGCTGCAGGAATCACCAAAGGTTCTTTGGTTTTAGGATTACGCCCTTTGCGTTCTTTACGTTCTGAAACTTTAAACGTGCCAAAACCCACTAATGTAATAGCATCGCCTTCTTTTAAAACATTTTTGACTACATTGGTAAAAGCATCTAATGCTTTAGTTGCATCTACCTTGCTCAGTCCCGCTTCTTTAGCAATAGCATCAACTAATTCTGATTTATTCATGACATCATGTCCTTTCGTAAGAAATAAAATCTGAACAAAACGCCCAATCTATGGGCGTTTACGCATAATCGTGTTTATATCAATTAGCACTGGGGCGTGTCAAGTATTAAATATACATTAACCCAAATCAATCTAATAAAATACAACAGTTTGATTGTTTTCTTACTACTTGACTTTAATTCTTTATGATACGTTGAAAATGCTATTAACCTGTCTCTAAACTGATAATACGGTTAATAAATCTTGCTTAATTTGATGTTGCCATATGGGGTCTTCCCATTTTGGGCAAGCAACCAGAAAACTGTCTTCTACGCGTTCGGCAAAGGTGGCAATTTTGGCATAATAAACTCGTACTTGATGGTGTGCCAGAACCTCAGTTAAATCAGCAAGCAAATAGGGGCGATTAGCGGCCACAATCTCTAAGGTTTGTTGATTGTGTTCTGATTGTTCTAAGCTAATGCGTGGCACAATGGGCAACAAACGCGCACGACGACCAGGCTTTGCTTTTACAGAAATAAATTCTATTTTTGCATGATGTGCAAATGTGGTTAAATCTTTTAATACATCAGCAATTAATCGTGTGTATTCATCAGGCTGTAAATACTCAGGAAAATTAACAATAAAACTGTCCAAAATAAAATCATGCTCCGTAACAAAAGCATGCGCTGTGGCAATATCTAAACCGTGTTGTGAAAATATTCGACAAATACGTGTAAATAACCGTTCTTGGTTTGGCATGTATATTAGGGCTTGTAGGCTTGTGCTATTGGCGATAGGTTCTATATAGGCATAAGGGGTATCAGGTGTTGTAATAATATGAGGCAATTGCCATGCCATCACGCTATTACTGTGTCGTGCAAAATACGCCTCACCTAGGGATTGATACAAACGGCGAATACTGCGTTCACTAAAACCTTGTTTTATGAGTTGATCGTGCATGCGACGTTTTTTGCTTTGAATACTGTTTTCGCTAGTATGACTACCTAATAATTGTGTGCTGGCCAACTGATATAAATGCTCTAAAAGTTGTGCTTTCCATGTGTTCCAAATTTTAGGATTGGTACCTCGTATATCACAAATGGTAAGCAAATATAATGCGGTTAATCGTTGCATACTTTTGACTTGTTGGCAAAATTGCTCAATGACTTCGGGTTGACTAATGTCTTCTTTTTGACTCACTCGCGACATCAAAAGATGTTCTTGTACCAACCACACCAGCAGCATTTCGTCCTGTTTACTTAAAAAATGGTCTCGCGCAAACTGTCGTGCATCAATACCACCTTCTTTTGCATGATCACCACCACGTCCTTTAGCAATATCATGAAATAAAGCGGCAAGATATAATATTGCTGGTTTATCAAAATGCTGCATTAAAGTAGAGGCTTGGGGCAGTTCATGACTGTGTTGTTCCATAGCTAAACGACGCATGTTACGCAATACCATTAAAATATGATCGTCTACGGGATAGGCGTGAAATAAATCATGTTGTAATAAACCAACAATATTAGACCAGGCGGGTAAATAACGTGCTAACACACCATATAAATTCAAAAAACGCATAATATGGGTTAAACCCGTACCACGATAAAATAACTGAACAAATCGGCGACGATTATTTGGATTACCATAAAAATCAGCATGAATATGACGTGAAGCCGTCCACCATGCACGCAAAGTTCTGGGTGCCAAGCCATTAATGCTTGGATTTTCTTGCCAGCGTTCCAAAACAATAAATAAATGTTCTGGTTGTTTGGTAAAAATAGTTAAATCACGCACGGAAATTTTATTGCCTACCTGATAGTAATCAGCATCAATATCATACACAATTCGTGGTAATGTGCTAAACAAACGACCACGCAACATGGGAATTAAAATACCATTCAGTTGTAATACTGTTTTTATGGTGCGATAAACTCCATGCATAAGTTTTTCAACACCTTTTTGCGGGTTGTCAGCACACCATTGTGATGCGAGGGCAGCTTGCATATCAAAACTTAGGCGATCTTCTTCACGTTTTGCTAATAAATGTAAATCGATACGAATTTGCGCTAAGCTCCGATGTGCACGGCGTAATAATACTGCCTCAGTACGAGTCATGACATTGCGTTTCATTAAATCTTGCATAACGCCTTGAACACGAATCAACCAAATCATGGTGTGAATATCACGCAAACCACCTGTCCCATTTTTGATATTGGGTTCCAATGATAAAGCAGTTTGTTTGATATGCCTCTGTTGCATTTCTGCTATTTTATTCTCTATAAACCATACCTTATCACGTTGATATTCAAATTTTTGTAACGCTTGTTGCGCCAAATCCGCATGACCACACAAAAAACGTGCTTCTAATAAGGCGGTATCTAAATTTAAATCTTGTTGTGCCATTTGTGCTATTTGTGCCAAACCACCTGATTGAATGGCGGGGGTAAGATGTTTATCCCACAATATTTGCACTATGTTTGCGATGATTTCCTGTTCTGCTTGGCTTAATTCATCAGGTGCAATTATTACCATATCTAGATCTGAATGCGGATACAATTCACCACGCCCAAAACCACCCGTTGCTAAAACACACAAGCGTGAGCTTGAACCAAACATTTCTTCCCATAGTGCAACAATAGCTTTGTCCATCGCTTGGGTATGCGCGCGAAAATATTGAAAGGGCTGACGTGTAGCATGGTAATGTTTCACGGCTCGATCTTGTTGATCATGCAACATTTGAAAAATGGGATTCATAGTCTGTTTTTTTTGAAAGTTGAATTAAACGGTAAAAGCGTTGCACTGTATGGCACAAATCGCTTATTCTCCTGCAACAGTCATGCTTTCTAATAAAATCGAACCGATTTTACTGGCACTATGTGGTAAGGAATCATCGGCAATACCCACAACTTGGCGCAACATAGTATTAAGATTATTGGCAATGGTTATTCCTGATACTGGATAAGCTACCACGCCATTTTCTACCCAAAATCCTGCCGCCCCACGAGAATAATCTCCTGTAATCATATTAACGCCTTGTCCCATCAAATCAGTCACCCATAAACCTGTCCCCATCTGACGCAACAAATCGACTTGGCATGCATGGGTCGCGTGTAAATAAAGATTGTGAGCGCCTCCTGCATTACCTGTACTTTTCATACCTAATTTTCGTGCCGAATAACTACCTAAAAAATAGCCTTGAATAATGCCGTTTTCAACTATAAAACGAGATTGGGTCGCCACACCCTCATTATCAAAATAGGTACTCCCCAATGTACGAGGAATATGTGGTTCTTCACGCAGTTGCACAAATTCTGGCAAAACTTGCGTGCCTAAACTATTGAGCAAGAAACTGCTTTCGCGATACAAAGCACCGCCACTTAACGCTCCCACTATATGCCCGATTAAACTGCCTGAAACCATAGTATCAAATAACACAGGATAATGTCCTGTAGGCACACTTCTTGCGCCCAATTTTTGTACAGTACGCATCGCTGCAATACGTCCAATATTTTCAGGTGTATCTAATACTTGCGGATCACAAGACAAGTCATACCAATAATTGCGCTCCATGCCTTGTTCGTCTGCCGCAAGCACACTGCACGAAATGCTATGGCGTGTGCCTTGCTGATGTTGACAAAAATCGTGAGAATTGGCATACACAAACTGAAAATGCCCAGTGCTAACTGATGCGCCATCTGAATTTTGAATGCGTGTATCGCTATCCAAAGCAGCTTGTTCGCACTGTTTTGCCAACAATACTGCCTCATCTGTAGATAAATGCCATGGATGATATTTGTCTAAATCAGGAATATTTTTTGCCATGAGCGATTCATCTGCCAAACCTGAATAAGGATCTTGAGCAGTATAACGTGCAATATCACAAGCAGCTTGCACGGTTTGCTCAATGGCTAATGGTGATAAATCAGCAGTGCTGGCACGACCTTTTTGTTGTCCAATATAAACCGTAATATCTAAAGATTGATCTTGTTGGTATTCAATTTGCTCAATATCTTGTAAACGCACTTGAATATTTTGCCCAATAGATTCGCTTAAATCCAATTCAGCAGAAGTTGCACCTTTTTTTTGTGCCAATTTCAAGACATATTGTGCCACTTCGATAAGTTCATTTTGATTATGTTCAAACATGATAGGTATTTTATTAAAGTGAAATAATGCGAATTGTAGCGGTTTTCTACTGATAAGAGAGTTAAAATTTGCTATGATGAGAAACTTATCATTGCAGAGTATCATTATGAATGACACAAAAGAGTGGGTGAGTAAAACCCAAATGAAAAAACAAATGGATGCATTGCAAGATTTGGGCATGGAATTAACCAAACTGTCGCACGAAACCTTAAAAAAACTCTCTTTGCCTGAAGCATTATATGAAGCAGTGCGTGAATACAAAAAAATCACCTCAAACAGTGCGGTTAAACGCCAACGCCAATTTATTGGACGTTTAATGCGTGATATTGATCCTGTACCCATACGTGATTTTTTGGCAAAACTCAATGGTGAGAACCAAGCTTATAATGCCTTTTTGCAACGCGTGGAACAAGCAAGAGCAAAGCTTATGGCCGATGATGAAGCCCTCACCGCATTTATGGCAGAGTTTCCCCATGCTGATTCAGGTAATTTACGCACCCTAATTCGCAATGCACGCAAAGAACAAGCCGCGCAAAAACCTCCTAAAAACTTTCGTGCCTTATACCAAGAATTAAAACACACT
>CAKARD010000041.1 GCA_916720425.1 uncultured Kingella sp.
TCATGGGTGGAAAAGGGGTAATATCGTAATGTGTGAAAGTATAATAAAGGCCATAACCAATAATGACAGGGATAACCAAGCTTTTAATATTCAACATTAGTATTCCTTTTAAAGTGAATGTATAAAAATCAAGTACGGTTGTACTTTGCCGTACCGTAGCAGATTAAATTCCACGTAGTAATTCGTTAACACTGGTTTTTGCTCGCGTTTGTGCATCAACTTTTTTAACGATTACAGCGCAATATAAACTGTGTGATCCATCTTTGGCAGGTAAATTTCCTGATACCACTACTGAACCAGCAGGAACTCGTCCGTAATGAATTTCACCTGTTTCACGGTCATAAATCTTAGTAGATTGCCCAATATATACGCCCATAGAAATGACACTGCCTTCTTCTACAATGACACCTTCTACAATTTCTGAACGCGCACCAATAAAGCAGTTGTCTTCAATAATAGTTGGACTGGCTTGTAAAGGCTCTAATACACCACCAATACCTACACCACCACTTAAATGTACATTCTTGCCAATTTGCGCACAAGAACCCACTGTTGCCCAAGTATCCACCATTGCACCTTCATCTACATATGCACCAATATTGACATAAGAAGGCATTAGAACCACATTTTTAGCGATGAAACTACCACGGCGCACTACGGCATTGGGTACGGCACGAAAACCTGCAGCTTGAAAATCTGCTTGTGTCCATTGAGCAAATTTAGTGGGAACTTTATCAAAGTAGTGATTTACACCATCTTGTAATAATACATTGTCTTGAATACGAAATGACAATAAAACAGCTTTTTTTACCCATTCGTTTACTTGCCATTGTCCCACGCCCAAGCGTTCAGCAACACGCAAAGCACCTGCATCTAGCTGGTGCAAGGTTTCTTCCACAGCTTGCTTGATTTCTGCATGAACTGTTTGTGGGGTGATTTGAGCGCGTTGTTCAAATGCTGTTTCAATAATTTTTTGTAAAGACATATTCATTTCCTTTAAATAAATAATCAAATTATATCAGGTTAATAGAATGGGTTAGTTATTCAAGCTAACCGAATGCTCGCGCGTTTCGTGGAATACAATGTCTTTCCAGCGTTCCTGCGTTAAATTCAAATTCACGCGATTGGGCGCGAGATACGCCAAATTACCACCCGCATCAATCGCCAAATTAGCGGCATTGGCTTTTTCAAATTCTGCTAATTTTTTCTTGTCATCGCACGACACCCAACGCGCCGACCACACCGACACATTATCAAACACCGCTTCCACACCATATTCCGCCGCCAAACGCGCTGTAACCACTTCAAATTGCAACACGCCCACCGCGCCCAAAATCAAATCCGCACCCGAATGCGGTTTGAACACTTGCACCGCACCCTCTTCGCCCAGTTGTTGTAAGCCCTTTTGCAATTGTTTCATTTTCAAAGGATTTTTAATACGCACACTGCGAAATAATTCAGGCGCAAAAAACGGAATGCCTGTAAACGAAAGTTGTTCACCTTCAGAAAAACTGTCGCCAATCTGAATGTTACCGTGATTCGGAATACCAATGATGTCGCCAGCATAGGCTTCTTCCACCAATTCGCGGTCATGCGACATAAACGTTACCACGCTGCTTGCGCTGATGTCGCGGTTAATGCGTAAGTGTTTGATTTTCATGCCACGTTCAAATTTACCCGAACACACGCGCAAAAACGCAATGCGGTCGCGGTGTTTTGGGTCCATATTCGCTTGAATTTTAAAAATAAAACCAGAAAATTTAGGTTCATCAGGCTGAACTTCGCGCACGGTCGCATCACGTGGCTTGGGCGCAGGTGCCCAATTAATCAATGAATTGAGAATTTCTTGCACGCCAAAATTATTAATCGCAGAACCGAAAAACACAGGTGTCAGACTGCCTGAAAGAAATTCGTCCAAATTAAATTCATTAGACGCAGCTTGCACCAATTCAATTTCATCACGAAGTTGTTGAATTTCCAATGGAAAACGTTTTTCTAATTCGGGATTATCAATGCCTTTGATGATGTCAAATTCGTGGGGTAATTTTTCGCCGCCCGCTTCAAACAGATAAATTTCATCGTTCAAAATGTGGTATACGCCCTTGAAATTTTTGCCCATGCCGATGGGCCAAGTGACGGGCGCACAACGGATTTGCAAAATATTTTCCACTTCGTCCAACAATTCCAAACTGTCGCGTACTTCGCGGTCGTATTTGTTCATAAACGTAACAATCGGCGTGTTTCGCAAACGACAAACATTTAACAATTTAATGGTTTGCGCTTCTACGCCTTTTGCCGCGTCAATCACCATCAACGCGCTGTCCACCGCCGTCAAAACACGATAAGTATCTTCCGAAAAGTCTTGGTGTCCTGGCGTGTCCAACAAATTGACAATGTGGTCTAAATACTCAAATTGCATCACGCTTGATGCCACCGAAATACCGCGTTGCTGTTCAATTTCCATCCAGTCGGATGTGGCAAACTTACCCGTTTTCTTGCCTTTGACTGTACCTGCCGATTGAATCGCACCCGAAAACAACAACAATTTTTCGGTTAAAGTGGTTTTACCTGCGTCTGGGTGGGAAATAATCGCGAATGTGCGGCGACGGCATACTTGATTAAGCATTTCTTCGGACATGGGGGCTTTCTATAAAAAGGTGTCTGTGAACAGTTAAAATAATATGGCTATATCAATTGAGTTGATGAATCCAATATGATGATTAAGATGGATCAGTGTTGGATTACAATCTAACCGATTTGACTGTTATACCTTATTCTGCTTGAAACACAGTAGTATTAGTCTGTATCTCATTATGAGGAGATTCTGTGTGTTCGGTTTGTTTCTAATAAGCGTTTTTTTTCAGTGAGATATTGGTTAATTTGATGAATCAATTCTTGTGTGCCTTCGTGAGTGAGTGCACTAATTTTAAACAAACGTGGTGTGTGCATATCAAAAGCAAAACGGTCATCGGGGGCAGGGTAGTCCCAAGCAATATCGGTTAAAAATTGGTCAATACGTGCTTTTGCTGTAGCTTCATCAAGCATGTCTAGTTTATTAAGTACCAACCAGCGGGGTTTGTCATATAAATCGGTATCATATTTGCGCAGCTCATTAATAATGGCCAAAGCTTCGCCAGCAGTGTCTATCGTTTCATCAAAAGGAGCCAAGTCTACCACATGTAATAATAAACCTGTACGTGATAAATGTTTTAAAAAACGATGTCCCAATCCCGCGCCTTCAGCGGCACCTTCTATTAACCCTGGAATATCTGCCATAACAAAACTGTGATTTTCATCTATGCGTACCACGCCCAAATTGGGATGCAAGGTGGTGAAGGGATAATCGGCAACTTTGGGGCGGGCAGCTGATACAGCACGAATAAGCGTAGATTTGCCTGCATTAGGCATACCCAATAACCCAACATCTGCCAAAACTTTGAGTTCTAATAATAAAGTGCGTGCTTCTCCTTCCTCACCAGGGGTGAATTGTTTTGGCGCACGATTGACAGAAGATTTAAAATGGATATTACCCAAGCCACCTTTTCCGCCTTTTGCTACACATACGCGCTGTCCGTGATGGGTTAAATCAGCAAGCAATTCATCGGTATCTGCATCGCGGATAATTGTGCCAACTGGCATATGCAATTCGATATCTTCTGCACCTGCACCATATCGATCACTACCATGACCTTTTTCACCGTTTTTTGCCATGTATTTTTTTACAAAACGGTATTCAACCAAAGTGTTGACATTTTCATCGGCCAGTACAAAAACACTACCACCGCGTCCACCATCCCCCCCATCGGGTCCTCCACGAGGAACAAACTTTTCGCGGCGAAAACTGGCGGCACCGTTGCCCCCTTTGCCTGCTATGACTTCTATTTTGGCTTCATCTATAAATTTCATGTATAACTTTCTTTGTATATCTTCACCTAACACGCTTTGTGTTGTAAGCATGGCTCTGATATGTTGATTTAATGCATTATCTAAGGTCAAGATAAAAATATTGGTTTAATTAGGCGAGACGTTCTTGGCATTTGGCTATGCCGATTAAACCAATGGGTAATCAATTTCCTAAGTCAAATTGGATAGGGTATTTATCAACAAGGCAATCATTATTATATTTTTTCTTTTAAATAATCGGCAATAGCTTGGGCATTAGCTAAAATTATTGCACCGTTTGTTTGCATTTCTTGCCATGCTTGTTCAATGGTATCTGGGGCAATGCCACGGCAAGCAGCACGATTAACAATGACAGTCCAATTGCCTGCACGTAATAATTGTAATACAGTGGCTTTTACGCAATAATCCGTGGCCAAACCACCTACAATCAAAATACGCGCTTTTTGTATGTGTAACCATTCAATCAATCCTGTGCTTATGCGCTCTTGTATATCATGATAACACGCACCGTAAGGATGCATATCGGGTTCTATACCTTTCCACACACAAAAGTCATAATCAATAATAGCGGGTAGTTTGTCCAATAACTGAAAGCCTTCACTGCCTATCATAGCGTGTGCTACCCAAGTTTCGGGCGCATTAATAAGGCCTGTTGGGTGCAATTGCTTAGCATGACACGCACATAACCATTTGGCACTGGGGCTATGTGCATCTTTGCTCATCACACGTTTTTGTGCCAATTTGGCCTGTGCGTTGAGTTCGTTAACGATCAAATGCCCTTCTGATACTGGCAGTTCATTAGGGCATAAGGGGGTAAATGTTTTTTGTGCATCAATATCCAAAGCAATAATCATGTTAAATATCCAATACAGTATGTTCAATACCTGTTACAGGGGGCAACCAACCTTTATCACCTTCAATACTCAATGCCCATAAATGTGATGGCAGACGATAATGCGTTGCATGTTTTGGATTTAATTCTGTGTGAATTTCATCGCTGCGATTATCTAAGACCAATTGAGCCCAATTGGGATTAAGCATAACGGTTTTTCCCAATGCAATCATTTCTGCCCAACCTGTGGCAAATGCATCATTAACTTGCTGTGCACTATATAAATTGCCTACACCAATCAAAGGTAAGCGTCCATTGATGTGTGCATGTATTTGTTCCATACGTGTGCGATTGGTATCAGCACCGCGTCGTGCCAATTTATAAAAATCCCATAAAGATACGTGTAAATATTGTAAAGGTTTTTCAACCAAGGTATCAATTAAAGCAAAAGTATCTTCCATGGTTAAACCATTTTCACCATTTTCTTCGGGTGAAAAACGAAAACCCACAATCAATTCGGGACGGTTAAATTTTACTATTGCCGCATGAACCGCATCAATAATTTCTAAAGCAAAGCGCATACGATTTTCACGGTTGCCACCCCATTTATCGGTACGATGATTGGATTTAGCTGAATAAAACTGCTGAATTAGATAGTTGTTTGCACCGTGAATTTCTACACCATCAAAGCCTGCACGAATCGCCAGCGTTGCCGCATTGGCATAATTATTAATCAGTTGCAAAATTTCATCGTGTGTTAAAGCGCGTGCACCCAAGCGAACATTATCAGAAGGTGCGATCAAATCTTGCTGATTCAATTCAGGCAATGCCATAAATCCACCATGGTGAAGTTGTAATAATGCTTTTGCACCTTGATTATGCGCAATTTGTGCTACTTCAGTAAGACTGGGTAAATCTTCTTCACTCATTGCATAGGGTTGTCCTGCAAAAGTTTTACCATTACGTTGCACCAATGTTGCTGCCGAAATAAACAAAGCAAAATGTTCAAAACGATGATTTAGAAAAATGCGCTCTTCATCGGTAATATGACCATATTCATCTGATGCCCAGTGTGTCATTGGCGCGACCACCAAGCGGTTTTTTAGGGTCAGGCCATTGTTTAGCATAATAGGTTGAAATAGAGGATTATTCATTGCACTATCCTTTGGGTTATGCCACGAAAGCGCGTTGCACCGCACACCACGCTGTGTTTTGTTACAGTTGTGGGGATTTATTCACAGTGTAAAATTTTAGCTTTTTGTACTAAATCTTGCTCAGCAATTTGACACATTTGTTCACGCTGGCTTACTGTAGCAGCAGGCAGTGAGCCTTGCAACATTTTAGTATTAGTACGATAAAATTCTAATTTTTGTCCAGCTTGTGCTTTGTCATAGCAATTTTGAGCATGTTTAAAATGGTTTTGACATACCACGGGGAGTTCTTCAAAGCTCAATGGTTTGCTATGATGATGCGCCCATACGCTTGCTGTGCTACATAAAATTAAAGTCAATAATGTTTTTTGCATGATGTTGTCCTTTGTTTAATGTGATAAAAAGATGGGGGCTAAATAATTTAGCGTGATACGTAACACATATTCACGATTCTAAATGATCTGTCGCTTCGTAAGCTTCAACAATTTTTTGCACTAATGGATGGCGTACCACATCTTCGCTGGTAAAGGTGTGAAAATATAAACCTTCAACATTGCGTAGTTTTTCTTTAGCATCTTTTAAGCCAGATTTGATGTTGCGTGGTAAATCAATTTGGCTGATATCACCTGTAATGACTGCTTTGGCACCGAAACCTATGCGAGTTAAAAACATTTTCATTTGTTCTGGTGTGGTATTTTGCGCTTCGTCTAAAATAATATACGCACCGTTGAGTGTACGACCACGCATATAAGCTAAGGGTGCAATTTCAATTAAGCCTTTTTCTAACAATTTGCTTACGCGATCAAAGCCCATTAAATCATACAGCGCATCATATAAAGGGCGCAAATAGGGATCCACTTTCTGCGCTAAATCGCCTGGTAAAAAACCCAATTTTTCACCTGCTTCTACGGCAGGGCGAACCAATATAATTCGTTCTATTTGATGTTTTTCCATCGCATCGACTGCTGCGGCAACGGCAAGATAAGTTTTCCCTGTTCCTGCCGGTCCCAACCCAAAAACAATATCATGATTGAGTAAGGCACGAATATAACCATTTTGACGTGGTGTACGTCCTCCAATATTACCACGTTTAGTACGCAAAAAATAAGCCTGTTCAGCTTGATGTTTGGGGCTAAAGTGATTATCGGCCGTTTTAGCTTCTACCGCAGCAAGTTGGATGTCTGTTTCGTTTAAATCACGACTTTGAGCGGTATGAGCAAGATTTAATAGTGCATGGCGTGCAGCATGAGCATGGTGACCTAAAAAAGTAAAATCGGCAAAACGGCGACTAATGTTAACATCTAAAGCGTGTGCTAGTTGATTGATGTGTTCATCAAGCGCACCGCACAAACGTTGCAAGGTAATATTGTCTATGTCATCAAATTTTAGATGAACGGTGTGAGTCATGGTTATCCTTATTTTAAATAAATGAGTTTATTATCTTCAATGCGTATCCATTGCTCTGATTTTAAGCGGTTTAATATATATGAGTTGGATATGAATTCTTTGCAATGCGCTTGAATGAGATGATTTAGACTGCTTATTTTTTTAGGGCGATTGGGGCGTTGCAATGCGATACATATTTGTTCATATATTTCTTGTGCATTTTGTTGTGTGATTTTAGATGCATGATTTTCTGTTATATTATCACCTTTAATAGATGGCGTATAAGTTAAGATGCCATCGGTTTCGTATATTAGATGTTTTTGGATTAAATGATCTAAAAACAAACGGGCATCATTATTATTAAATGATAAAGCCAGTGCTTCTGTACGTTGTTGTAAAGCTTGGTAAAAAGTTTCCGTTGTTTTGGGTTTATGTTGAAGAATATAAGCTTGAATTTTTCTCAACATATCTTGATCACTAATGTGATAATGGACAATATTTTCTGAAACTTCTAAGAATTTTTGTTGAATCAGTCGGTTAATCACAGATTCAACAATTTTGATTTGCTTATCTTCATCTTGCCCAGCAAGCAGATCGTGCAATACGTATTTGCGCAGATTATTTTTTAGATTATTTAAATAGCGCGGCAAAAATACGTCTTTTTGTCGTAGTGTCGCGAATGTGAGTTGTATAAAAGGTTTTAAAGGCACCTCAGATATTGGTTTATTAAGTTGGGATTGGGATAAATCTGCATGGGTTGATGTGGCAATTGCTTGTGTGTTGATATTGGGTATATTCAAATGACTGATACGTTGAATATTTTGTGCTAATTGGTTTGCTAAAATATGTTCTACTAAAATATCATAGCCACCATCATGCGATAAAATGGCAATTTGTGCATCTTTATCTATGGCGGTAATTTGACCTAAATAGTAGCTCAAATAAAAATCTAGTGCATTTTTGCCTGTTTTTTCTAATTTAATTAAATGCACGCGTTCGCCAAAGCGTAATAATGATTGCACAAGTTCTATAGGTAAATTTTTTTGCGTTGCGCCCATATACAACCAAATATGCGTATTTTCTATAGGCACGGTGTTTAAAT
Organism: uncultured Kingella sp.; assembly: GCA_916720425.1. Classification (GTDB taxonomy): domain Bacteria; phylum Pseudomonadota; class Gammaproteobacteria; order Burkholderiales; family Neisseriaceae; genus CAKARD01. The sequence goes on from CAKARD010000041.1 coordinate 8,375, forward strand.
TTTCTGGGCGAATATTTTCAAAATCAATCATCAAATGTAGCATGATTTGCTCCATTATTCATTTAGTGTTGATATTGGTTTAATACGGCCCTGATTTTGGGTAATGCGGCACGTGCGGCGGCCTCACCCAGTGCAATAGCGTGGGCTTTTTGTTCAAATCCCCCTACAGCACCTAATTGTTGTACTTGGGGTTTAATGATCACTTGTGCTTGCGATAATTCTTTGTTGAGCGCAGAGGTACTCATAATATTTAAGCTTTGGTCTAAATAGGAAAAAAATCCACTGCTGTCATCTAAACGTTCGGGTTTGGCAGAAATATCTACCGCGATGACGATATTTGCCCCTAAGCGTTTGGCAGCGGAAACAGGAACAGGGGCGGACAATCCACCGTCTACATACTGTTTACCATTAATGTTTACGGGTTGAAATACATTGGGAATACTGGCACTGGCACGTACTGCTTGTCCTGTGTTACCGCGATTAAAGATCACCATTTTCCCAGTGTTAAATTCTGTGGCAATGGCAGCAAATTTAATGGGTAAACGTTCCAAAGGGCGGTTGTTTACTTGGGTATTAATCCAGTTTTGCAATTTTTCACCTTTAATAAACCCACGAGTAGAGAGTGTTAAATCCACAATATCCGCTTTTTCCATTTGTTGCGCCACACTTTGTAAATGCGCTGGTGTCATGCCAGAAGCATATAAACTGCCCACCAATGCCCCTGCACTGGTTCCTGTTACTACATCAATAGGAATGTTATGTTCACGCAAAACTTTAATGACACCAATATGTGCAAATCCTTTAGATGCACCCCCACCCAAAGCCAAACCAATGACAGCGCGTGGTTTTTGTGTATTTTGGGTTGCGTGTTTGTTTTGGTTGTGTGAAGATAAAGAAGGGCAAGCAGTCAGTAATAAAGCGATACTTGCACTGATGAATATACGGCGAGAAAAATTCATCTGATACCTAATGATTTATTATAAAAATATTGATTATAGCCCAAAAATGATTTTTGACTGTTAAAATTATGTTTTTCTATTAAGGGGAAATCATGGCTATGCAAATTTCTTTATACCACCGTTCCTTTCTAAAACTATTAGATTTTAATCAGGCTGAAATACTGGCACTATTGGATTTAGCATCAGAACTTAAGATTGCTAAAAAATTAGGAAAAGAAATACCTTATTTATCTGGCAAAAATATAGCCCTAATTTTTGAAAAAACCAGTACGCGTACGCGTTGTGCGTTTGAAGTAGCGGCACGTGATCAAGGCGCATTTACCACTTATTTGGAACCCAGTGGTAGTCAAATTGGACACAAAGAAAGTATTAAAGATACTGCACGGGTGTTGGGTAGAATGTTTGATGCAATAGAATATCGTGGTTTTTCACAATATACTGTAGAGGCTCTGGCGCAATACGCTGGCGTACCTATTTATAATGGTTTAACCGATGAATTCCACCCTACACAAATGTTAGCAGATTTATTGACTATGCGTGAACATAGCATCAAGCCACTTAATCAAATTAGTTATGCATATTTAGGAGATGCACGTTTTAATATGGGTAATTCTTTGTTGATTTTGGGAGCCTTAATGGGTATGGATGTACGCATTGGGGCGCCACAATCGTTAATGCCCCGTGCAGAAATTATTGCTAAAGCGCAAAAATTGGCGCAACAAAGTGGCGCACGCATTACGATAACCGAAAATGCGCAAGAAGCAGTGGCAGGTGTAGATTTTATTCATACCGATATTTGGGTTAGTATGGGTGAGCCTGAACAAGCCTGGCGTGAACGGATTGAGTTACTCAAGCCTTATCAAGTTAATGCTGATTTAGTGCGGCTAACGCATAATCCTAATGTAAAATTTATGCATTGTTTGCCATCATTTCATAATCGTGATACCAAAGTGGGGGAATGGATTTACCAAACCTTTGGCATGGATGGCGTGGAAGTGACGGAAGATGTTTTTGAAAGCCCACAAAGTATCGTATTTGATCAAGCTGAAAATCGTATGCACACTATTAAAGCAGTAATGGTTGCGACCTTGGCTAAAAAATAGTCAAAGTTATGGCTATTACGAAGAGTATAGGGAACCATTAGAAAAAGCCAAAACCATGCAAACAAAATTAGCGGAACGTAAAGCGAGTGGCGCAGGTTACGCAGTTCGGCACCAATTAGCAGAAACAGAAATTAGGGCATAAGCCTAGATTATAGGAGTAAAAATGGCTATTTTAAAAATACACAGAAATCCACACG
>CAKARD010000042.1 GCA_916720425.1 uncultured Kingella sp.
GCACCCAAAATAGTGGCAATGGTGAAAAATAAAAATCCTACAGCAATGGCTTTATACATAGCCTCTTCAATTTGAGCTGGATCAGGAAAAAAGTTACTACCACGCAATGCCATCAGCTCTGCAATACCAAACGCGGCAGCAATACAAAATGCACCATAACCAATAAAATTAGCAGGTACATGAATTTTCATCCACCAAGATTGTAATGCAGGAATCAGAGGTTGTATTTCATGTGCACCACGTGATAGGCTATACCACAGCGTAAACACCACTAAACCACACATAATACTATACACAAATACGCCTAAGCGTTGCATAGCGAATTTTTTCTCATAATATAAATACATCAATCCTGTAATAGTCATAAAAAGAATGAAAACTTCGTACAGGTTGGAAACGGGAATATGCCCCGCATCAGGTCGCAACAAATAGCTTTCATGCCAGCGTACTAATAAACCCACAAAACCCATAAATGCCGCTGCCCATGCTAAATCTGTTGCCATGTTCAATAACACATTATTGGATATTTGATTTGATGGGTTTGTGTGCAATTTTTGCCATTGTACCAATGTGCCAACTAAATACATTAACCACGCAAAAATAGTCAATGCCGCTTGCCACATAATTGCCGATTGACTGCTTAAAATATAGCGCAATAAAAATTTACCTGTTTGTTCGTGCCCATTTTGAATATTGCCATCATATAGACCTGTAGCAAAATATCCCGCCAACACACCACCCAAAATAAACCAACGCATGGGTTTATAAAACCAACCCAAACCCACTGCAATCAATGCGCTCAACCACAAAATGACTACTTCATACATATCCATATGATGCGGCAATTTTACCTGTACCAAAATTGCAATCGTTGCTATGGCTGTAGCAAATAGCCAATCAGCCATAGACAGTTGTTTGATTAAAGATTTATCTTGTAATAATTCATGCTGCGGTAGGTTTTTTATGTGTTCGGTCATTGCTGCACCTTATTCCATGGCTAAATATTTAAAAAACCGCGTATGATAACGCGGTTTAGTGCTAATTTCATTATTTTGCTGGTTTTTTACATGGATGCGCTTTACTGTTATCGCATACATAAACTTTATTTAAATAGGATACCACTTGCATAGCATCATTTTTAGATGGGATAGAACGATACGCCCATTGGATAATATGCAAGCCTTCTTTGCCTTCAATCGCTTTCACAAAAACGGTTTCAGGTTTTTTAGTTTGTGGATTAAGTGGGCAAATCAACGTCCACATAATAGAAGAATAGCCGTTGTCATTATCATCTTTCCCCAATTCAATCGGTTTAACCGAACCGCAAGCCTCTTGAAAACCCTGAGCCATAGATGCAAACAACATTTCTCCTTTGATTGAAGAAGAATGCATTTTTTGCAAGGTGATCATTTGCGACCAATCTTCTACGGTTTCACCTTTGGGTACATATTCCACCATATCTAATTGCTTAGTATGGTTTTCCCAGCCTTTCACAAAATTGTTTGTTACAGGGCGTTGCAAAGTTTCAGCGGCAAAAGCAACCATTGGTAAGCATGTTGCTAAAATTAAGACCATAAAACGATTTTTCATTTTTTTTTCCTATCTAAAAAAATTATTGTGCACAACGAAAGCCCAAATTGTGTAATACAAATGGTGCTTTTAAACTTGTACGAATACCAAAGCGCATAAATGCTACATAATTGCTGGGATCTGTGGAATTATTCGATCCGCCACCACAAAATAAATCACTGTTTGACCCACTGCCACCATTTAGCAAACTACTATTGAAATCTTCCGTCCATTCCCAAATCATACCATGCATATCATACACGCCATAAAAATTCGCCTTGCCTTTACCCACATCACGTAAACCCATTTTACCACCATCAGCATACCAATCCAAAATAGTACGGTTATAACCATCTTCATTAGTACCATTCTTTTGCAATTCAGATGCCTGACCCACATATTCCCACTCATCAATTGTGGGCAAACGTTTACCTTGAGCACGGCAATACGCATGAGCCGCAAACCAGGATACATTCACCACAGGTTTATTCATATCACTGGATTTTGGCGCATAACCACTGCCTTGCTTTACCCATTGAATCAGATATTTATCTTCAGCACGATTGTGTGCTACGTTACCACGTTGCCATTGTGGATTCTTAGCAACAAATTGTGCAAATTCCGCATTGGTAACAGGTGTTTTATCTAATTTAAAACTTTTAACAGGAATCATCGGCGTATCTTTTTTAAGATATAAAGGTCGATAACTTCCCCCTTCAATATTCGCCATCTCTACCGACCAGGCGGGCAAACTAAAAATCAATGAAAACAGTGCAAGTGTATGAATTGGTTTCATAATATATCGTCCATACCAAAGTAGAGAAAAGCTGTCTGAATGCTTATTGTAAACAGTTTCAGACAGCTTGGTTCATCTATTTATTTGTTAAAATTAACGTATCGCTTTTACATCTTCAGGAGTGACTTCACCGCCCTTATTGCCAAAACTATTTAAGATAAAGGTTAACACATTGGCGGTATCTTCATCATTTAATGCGACTGCTGGCATAACACTGTTAAACTCTTTGCCATTTACAGTGATTTTACCACTTAAACCTTTAACCACTGCTTGAATACCACGTTTTGGATCTTCATTTAAGTAGTCAGATCCAGCCAATGGAGGGAATGCACCTTCTACGCCTTTACCTTCCATACCATGACACGCAATACAGTTAGCTTTAAATACGGTTTCACCTAATTTAATGCGTTCTTCTTTGCCAGTAGCGACAGGAGAGCCAGATACGACTTTTTCTGTTTCACTAGCACTCAAAGGAGCAGTTTGAATTGCGCCACCTTCTGATTGATAAATACCTTCTGTAATTTTTCCAGAGAAGATATCTTTGTTTTCAGCACCCTCTGCTTTAATTTGACCTAAAGCACCTTTATTGAAGGTACGGAAAATTGAGTGATCAACCAAGTTGTAAGTACCTGGTACATCAATTTTGAATTCAACGATAGCCGCACCACCTGCTGGCACTAAAGTGGTTTGTACATTTTTATTGATTAAATCACCACCTTCAACATGCACAGTATCAAAAATTTCACCAATCACATGGAAAGAAGAGACTAAGTTAGGTCCACCATTACCCACAAAAATACGTACTGTGTCACCCACTTTTGCTTTCAAAGCGTTATCACCAGCAATAGAACCTACTGAACCGTTAAATACCACATATTCAGGTTGCTCTTTAATCGCTTTTTCCATATCAAAAGGTTGTAAACCAGCTTCACCATATTTACCTTTAGTATAGAAATCACCTTGTACTACATAAAATTCTTTATCTACTTTAGGTAAACCACCTTTAGGTTCAACTAAAATCAAACCATACATACCGTTAGCAATGTGCATGCCCACAGGTGCAGTGGCACAATGGTAAATATATAAACCAGGTTGCAAAGCTTTAAATGTAAAGTTGCTTACATGACCTGGTGCAGTGAAAGATCCTTCAGCCCCACCGCCAGGACCAGTTGCTGCATGGAAGTCGATATTGTGAGGTACAGTAGAATCAGAACGGTTAGCAAATTCCACATCAACTAAGTCGCCTTGACGGACACGAATCATTTGGCCAGGCACTTGCCCACCAAATGTCCAGAATTTGTATTCTACACCATCAGCCAAGCGCATTACTTTTTCTTGAATTTCAATTTTCACTTTTACACGTGCTGCATGGTTACGTGTAATCGGTGGTGGTGCATCAGGAGCATGCGTCAAAACAGCTTCCTCTACAGGCAAATCTGCAATGGCTACTTCTTCGGTAGCCGTTGCTTGAGCAGCACTAGCAGTTTCTGATGCGGTTACAGGCGCAGAAGCCGCAACGCCAGAAGCCACCACTGTTTCAGATGCAGTAACAGCCTCTCCCGAAGAAGAAGCAGCTTTGGTTGCATTATCAGGAGCAGGCGCAGGTTGTGGTGCGCAGGCAACAAATGCAAAAGTAGACGCAATTAATGTTGCTAAAGTACGCATTTTCATGGTTGTGTCCTCCAAAGGAACGAACTAAAAAATTATTATGGCGAGATCAATGTGATACTTCGCTTTATGAATTTAAATGCATTACATAATGCATTACATTATGTGTTAAGCCAATTTAACACACATTGATAAAAGTCAAATATTGATTAAAGATGTATCTTTAACCACACAATTTTTAAGCTTATCGCTAATTAAGGCCGAATTATGCCTATATATATTCCATTTTCCTAGCATTTTGCGTTTGTTTGACGATTTTACGACAAAAAAACAACACATTTTATCAATGTAAAAAAACGACATTAGATGAAAATTCCTGTACTCTTTATAGACAAATTATGTTACAATCTTTAACATTCATGAATAATGAATTTTAAAGATTACAATAACTTTTTCTTTTAACCCTTAAGGAGCACATAATATGGGTCAATACAAGAAGTTATGGCTATCACTCATTGCGGTGTTGGTCGTAACATTTACTTTATTGGGCTATCTTGGTGTAGAAGTTTATCGCCAAGCCCCACCTTTCCCTGAACAATTCGTCTCTCAGAGCGGTCAAACTATTATGACTAAAGAGGACATCCTCAAAGGTCAATCGGCTTGGCAAAGCACAGGGGGTATGGAATTAGGTTCCGTTTTGGGACACGGTGCCTATCAAGCACCTGACTGGACGGCTGATTGGTTGCACCGCGAAGCCGAAGCTTGGCTAGATATTACTGCACAAGCAGATTTTGGTAAAAAATACAGCGAATTGGATAAAATCCAACAAGAAACAACTCGCGCTAAATTAATTCAAGAATATCGCGAAAATAGTGCTATTCAGGAAGATGGTAGCGTAAAATTATCCGATACACGTGTTAAAGCCATTGAAAGCATTGCCCCTTATTATATTAATTTATATGGCAATGATCCAGAATTAGAAAAAACACGCGAATCATTTGCAATGAAAAACAATACATTGCCTGATGAACAAACACGCAAAAACTTGACCAATTTCTTCTTCTGGACTGCATGGACAGCTTCTGCTAATCGCCCAGGTTCTGATGCTACTTATACAAACAACTGGCCACATGAACCCTTAATCAATAACGTACCTACTACTGAAAACTACATGTGGTCATTTGCATCATTTGTGTTCTTGTTGATGGGTATTGGCTTTTTGGTATGGGGTTATCATTTCTTACGCAGCCATGATGAAAAACCACAGTATTTGGATTCTGATCCGTTAGCACGCATCACTTTAACCCCTTCGCAAAAAGCGTTATGGAAATATGCTGCTTTAACTGTGATTTTGTTTATTGTACAAATTCTGCTAGGTGGTTTAGTAGCACACTACACTATTGAAGGACATTCATTCTACGGTATTCCCATCTCTGAAATTCTGCCCTACTCTTTGGCTCGTACGTGGCACTTGCAATCTGCATTGTTCTGGATTGCTACAGGTTTCTTGACAGCAGGTTTATTTGTTGCGCCTATCATCAACGGTGGGAAAGATCCAAAATTTCAAGCTTTGGGTGTGAATTTATTGTACGTTGCTTTGTTTATCGTAGTAGCAGGTTCTTATGCAGGTAACTTCTCTACTATCGTATTACACAAATTATCAGGTGCAGCCAACTTCTGGTTTGGTCATCAAGGTTACGAATATTTGGACTTGGGTCGCTTCTGGCAATTATTATTAACCGTTGGCTTCTTGCTATGGTTATTCTTGATGTTGCGCTGTGCTATGCCTGCCTTTAAACAAGGTGGTGACAAAAACTTGTTAACCATTTTTGTGGCTTCTATTGTGGGTGTAGGTGCATTCTATGCGCCAGGCTTGTTCTATGGTGAACATACGACTTTGGCAGTAATGGAATACTGGCGTTGGTGGGTAGTACATTTGTGGGTAGAAGGCTTCTTTGAAGTATTTGCAACCGCCGCTTTAGCGTTTGTATTCTATAATTTGGGCTTGGTAAGCTACAAATCTGCAACGACTGCATCTTTAGTGGCTGGTAGCTTATTCTTAGTGGGTGGTGTGCCTGGTACATTCCACCACTTGTACTTTACTGGTACCACTACACCTATTATGGCTGCTGGTGCATCATTCTCTGCTTTAGAAGTTGTTCCTTTGATCTTGTTGGGTCATGAAGCCTACGAACACTGGTCTTATCAACATGCTACCACTTGGATGAAACGCTTACGTTGGCCTTTGATGTGCTTTACCGCTGTTGCTTTCTGGAACATGTTGGGTGCAGGCGTGTTTGGTTTCTTGATCAATCCACCTATTGACTTATACTACTTGCAAGGCTTGAATACAACAGCAGTTCACGCACATGCTGCATTATTTGGTGTGTATGGTTTCTTGGCATTAGGTTTTGTACTATTGGTTGGTTGCTATATTAAACCCAATTACACTTATGACAGCAAACACATGACTATTGGTTTTTGGTTGCTTAACTGTGGCTTGGCTGGCATGATTGTATCTAGCTTGTTGCCGATTGGCGTGATTCAAGCATATGCAACCATTACACATGGTTTGTGGTATGCACGCAGTGAAGAATTTATGCAACAAGGCTATTTGGAAATGTTCCGTTGGATTCGTACTATTTCTGATGTAGTCTTTATCTCTGGTGCATTGTTGTTTGCTAAAGAAGTTATCAAAATGTCTATTAGCAAAGATAGTAAAGATACTAAAAATACAACAAACCAAACAGAAACTAAAACTGCATAATATTTGCACATAAAAACCGCTCCTGTTTTTGAAGCAGGAGCGGTTTTTAATCTGGTTAATGTTGGCAATAAGAACAAAAAAATGTACCACGTTGTCCTAAAATGTTTTTTTCAATTAAACCACCACACTGTTGACAAGTTTCACCATTTTTACCATACACTTTATATTCTTGCTGAAAATAACCACTCTTACCTTCACTATCTACAAAATCACGCAAAGTACTACCACCTGTATCAATCGCGCGTTGTAAAATCTGCTTAATTGCAACAACCAAACGTTGGCATTCCTGAAGATTCAATGTATTAGCAGGGCGTTGAGGCAAAATGCCTGCCATAAATAAACTTTCGTTTGCATAAATATTGCCTACACCCACAACAATCGTATTGTCCATTAATGTCAATTTAATGGCTCGATTTTTGCCTTGTAACTGTGTAAATAAATATTCAGCATTGAAATGATGGGATAAAGGTTCCACTCCTAAATGTTGCAATAAATGATGGTGTTCTGGCACACCAGCAAACCAAATTATTGCCCCAAAACGACGTGGATCATGGTAGCGTAACACCATATCATCATCAAAAATGATATCTACATGATCATGCTTGTTTGGCTCTGGAACATGATCATAAAAAATCCGCAAACTTCCAGACATACCTAAATGAATCATTAACACACCCGTATCCACTTCCAACAACAAATATTTGGCACGCCGATGACACCGACGTATGATTTGGCCATACAAAATTTCATGAAGTTTGGGTTCAATTTGCCAACGTAATTTGCTTTGACGTACAATGGTTTGCTTGATTCTCTTGTCTTGAATATGCGGTGCAATACCACGCAAGGTGGTCTCTACTTCAGGTAATTCTGGCATAATAATCCCTCAGAATATACAATTATATTAGCTGGCATGCCAAGAGATAATTGACACCCACATCATCACACAAAAAATATTGACGTGTAAGAATATTAAATGACATGCCTTTACTGTCTATAATATCCAAATTAGCTTGTCGTGCCATGCGTGCCAGTTGTGATGGGGTAATAAATTTTTGCCAATCATGTGTCCCTTTTGGAACCAAATTTAACATATATTCTGCTCCAACAATGGCATGAAAATAAGATTTATAATTGCGATTAATCGTAGAAAAAAATACCCAACCATGGGGCTTAACCAATTTTGCACACGCACGGACAATAGATGCAGGATCGGGAACATGTTCCAACATTTCCATGCAAGTTACAATATCAAATGTGTGTGGCATTTCATTGGCTAAATCTTCCACACTCACACAGCGATAACACAAATTGTTCACATTCATTTTTTTAGCATGGGTTTGTGCTACATTCAATGAACGCTCAGCCATATCAATTCCCATGACTTCTTTTGCACCACGTTGCGCCATGCTTTCGCTCAAAATTCCTCCACCACATCCAACATCTAACACGACTTTACCTAATAGCGGTGCATATTCATCTATATAATTTAAACGCAAAGGATTAATATCATGTAAGGGCTTGAACTCTCCTGTTCTATCCCACCACTTAGCGGCTAATTGACTAAATTTATCTATTTCATTTAAATCTACATTCATGATTTACTTCCTTAATGTGCGAAAATACATTACCCATAATACCAATAACATAGTGATAAAAAAACCTGCACTCCATACTGGTAAACTCACACCCAAAACACGATAAATCTCACCACAAACACCCGAACCACGAATGATGGGTTCGTATAAATCAAACAAAGGGGCGTTACGTAAACGAAATGTCCATGGTGCACCACAGTCTGGTTGCTCCATTAATGGTAAAGTTTGAATGTAGATTTGCCAGATGGCAATGATGGCACCAAACAAGGTAGGCGCAGAAATCAATAGTGCAGCGAGCGTTTTACCCCATATCTTACGCAAAGGCAAAAACACACACACCAAAGCCACTAAAGCAATGCCAATCAAAGCCATACGTTGCTGTATGCACATGACACACGGATTCATACCCAATACATATTGAGCAAAAAAAGACGCGCTTATCCCACAACAAGCCAGTAAAAACACTAAGTATACCGCTACACGATAAGAGAACATCATTTTACATAAACGACTCATATCACCACTCCCGAATAATCAAAGAGGCGATTATAATCGCTATTATAATTTTACCCACAAACTTTTATGATGATATCCAACCAAGCATTAGTCATTTTTTCGGGTGGGCAGGACTCTACCACCTGCCTCTTTCAAGCCATACAAGATTTTGGCGCAAAAAATGTACAAGCCATTACCTTTGCCTATGGACAACGCCATGCCATTGAATTAGAAAAAGCACAGTGGATTGCTCAAGATTTAGGTATAAAACAAACTGTATTGGATTTATCTTTAATTCAAAATATTACACATAATGCTTTGATTGATGATACCGTATCAATAGATACATCAGGCACATTGCCCAATACTTTTGTAGAAGGTCGTAATGCGCTATTTTTACTTTATGCCGCCATTTTTGCCAAATCACAACAAATACGCACAATTTTTATTGGCGTATGTGAAACAGATTTTTCAGGTTATCCCGATTGTCGTGATGTTTTTGTTAAATCTATGAATGTTAGCCTAAATTTGGCTATGGCCTATGACTTTGATATTCGCACACCTTTAATGTATCTCACCAAAAAGCAAACGTGGGCATTGGCTGATAAATTGGGGGCATTGGATTATATTTGCCAACACACTCATACTTGCTATTTGGGCATAGCAGGCGGTTGTCATGAGTGTCCCAGCTGTGTTTTACGTGAAAATGGTTTAAAACAATATGTGGCAGAACAGCATGAATAAACAAGATCGCTATACACTATTTGAACGGCTATGTACCGAAAATCCCAATCCTACCACCGAACTAAATTATAATAGTACCTTTGAATTGCTTATTGCCGTGTTACTGTCTGCTCAATCTACTGACGTGGGGGTTAATAAGGTTACAGCACAATTGTTTCCGATTGCCAATACACCACAAGCTTTATTGGATCTGGGCCTAGAAAAACTGATGCAATACACGCAAAGCATTGGTTTATATAAAACCAAATCCAAGCATATTATCCAAACCTGCCAAATCCTATTGTCACGATATCACGGACAGGTTCCCAATACGCGAACAGAATTAGAGTCATTGCCAGGAGTAGGACGAAAAACTGCTAATGTGGTACTCAATACCGCCTTTGGACAGGCAGTTATGGCAGTCGACACGCATATTTTTCGTGTTGCCAATCGCACAGGGTTAGCACGTGGTAAAACCGTGCGCGAAGTTGAAGATAAGTTAATGAAAAATATTCCTAAACCCTTTTTATTAAATGCACATCATTGGCTGATTTTACACGGACGCTACACTTGCACCGCTAAACAACCCAAATGCCAGCATTGTATTATTCACGATTTATGCGAATATCCTAACAAAACAGTGCGTTAAAATTTTACGCAAAACCAATATATTTTAGTATAATAATCTGCCTATCTATGCAGATAGGCATTGTGGAGTTTACTTTGGGTATCCTCGCTCTATAAACTTGTCGCCGCAAGGCTTTATTTTTAGGAAATTTATTATGGCATTAACCGTAGAACAAAAAGCACAAATTGTAAAAGACTTTCAACGCAAAGAAGGTGATACTGGTTCATCAGAAGTACAAATCGCACTTTTGACTTTCCGTATTAACGACTTGTCAACACACTTTAAAGCAAACCCGAAAGACAAACACAGCCGTCGCGGTTTATTGAAAATGGTTAGCGCACGTCGTCGTTTATTAGCATATTTGCGTCGTACTGATGCAGACACCTACCGTAACGTTATCACGCGTTTAGGCTTGCGTA
>CAKARD010000043.1 GCA_916720425.1 uncultured Kingella sp.
GAAACAATATCTTAAATCCTTTGCCTCTTTTTTTGAATTGTCAATAGCCCCTACTGCATTATCCTTATTAGACAATGCTGCCGAAGAAGCAATGCAAGGACGTTGTAATCCCAAAGGCGTATTACGCATTAACGCACCCGTTTGGTTTTCTTGCGAAACATTTGCACACTTAGTCGCGCAATATCAAGCTACTTATCCCGATGTAGAAGTCATTTTAACCCTATCCAATCGCCATGTAGATCTAAATAGCGATGGCGAAGATGTGGCTTTACGTTTATCCCATCATTTGCAAGATAATTTAATTGCCAAAAAAATCACCCATATTCCCTTTTATTTGGTCGCCACACCCAATTACTTAGCCCGATACGGTATGCCTACTAAACCTGAACAGTTAGAACAACATTTATTTGTTCTTCCCACTTATACGGACTTAAATAGTTTAAAAGTACAACATAATGGTAAATTAATCACCTTAACATTAGGTAAAAGTGTCGCGCGGAGCAATCACACACAAATGATTGCTAACTTGATTCGTGCTGATATGGGTATAGGTTACATTCCTGCTTGGTTGGCCGGAGAGGATTTGGTAACAGGAAAATTGATACAGATATTACCCAAAATAAAAATTATCGATCCTCCTTTATATGCGGTTTACACCAATCGCCAATTTATGAAAGCCAAAGTACGCAGCTTTATTGATTTTTTAGCAAACCATTTATCATGCAATTAAGATAACCGTTCTCTATTTTCTGCTACATCACGTTCATCGCAAAAAAACGTAAAATAAAATAATGGTAATGCGTAACTGTTTAATGGAGCGTTTATACCCATACCATGGGTTACTCAACCATTATTTGTATCGTCCCAATAAACAGATTATTTGCTTGATGCCATAACCTGTATTACGTCAATTAGCCATAATACAGGTTAGATTAAATTAACCGCGTTCTTGGGCAGCAGAGTTTCTATCAGGATGCGTCACAATAAGTGAATCAGTTTCACCCAGAGCATCCAAATCTTTATTTGGATAATCTAAATGTTGTAAAAAATAACGAATACAATTTAACCTTGCCCGTTTTTTATCATCTGACTTAATGATAACCCAAGGTGCATCTTTAGTATGTGTATGAAAGAACATGGCATTTTTAGCTTCGGTATAAGAATCCCAACGATCTAATGATTGCACATCTACAGGCGAAAGCTTCCAGTGTTTGAGCGGATCTGAATAGCGTGACACAAAACGGCGCAACTGCTCCTCTCGCGATACCGAAAACCAAAATTTAAATAAATACGTACCGCTATCTACAAACATTCGTTCCAATTCTGGTGTTTGGCGTAAAAACAACAAATATTCTTGAGGGGTACAAAAGCCCATCACATGTTCTACTCCTGCGCGGTTATACCATGAGCGATCAAAGAACACCATTTCACCCGCTGTGGGCATATTTTGAATATAACGTTGAAAATACCATTGTCCGCGTTCGGTTTCAGTGGGTTTTTCTAAGGCTACAATACGCGCCCCACGTGGATTAAGATGCTCCATAAAACGCTTAATTGTCCCGCCTTTACCCGCTGCATCACGCCCTTCAAATAAGCTGACAATACGCTGTCCACTGTCTTTCACCCAAGATTGCACTTTGAGTAATTCAATTTGTAATTTTTCTTTTTCTGCTTCATAAACTTTACGACTCATGCGTTCTGAATAGGGATAATCATTGGGCAATGGAGCGTGGTCAAAATCTTCTTGCGAAGTCATATGACGATATTTAACAACCATTTCTTCAAATATTTTGCGCGTATCACTTTGTAAGCGCAAATCAACATTTTCAAATGGCTGAATTTGATGTTGAGTCATAATATTGCGTCCTTAATTAAAACAATAAAAAATTACAAAAGATTACAAACTAAATTATACGCCCCCTTAATAGAAACGGGGAATTTTTTCTCTTGCTTTGTGATATTGTTAGATATGTGATGTATTAATGATAAAAAATTGCTTATTTTTGCATTATTTATATTGGTTTTTTAGTTGAACTTGGTTATATTTAGCGAATTTTTGCTTACAATGAGAATATCATAATGAAATTAACTTATTCGGTACTATCTTTGGCTTTGGTTGGCATATTAAGTGCGTGTGGACAAGCACCCGCAGCAGGCAATCCAGCTAAAATAACCACACAAAATCAAATGACTGCAGCTTCGTCAGATGTGGCACAAACCATTAAGCAAACCCTAGAAAAACACTATGCGGATCAAAAATTACAAGTGCAAAGTGTCAGTCAAACGCCTGTTACGGGGATTTATGAAGTCGTGGTCAATGGCAAACAAATCGCCTATACCGATGCAACAGGTCAATATATGTTTGTCGGTGATTTAATTGAAACCAGCCAAGGACGAAGCCTAACCGAAGAACGTAAAGAAATCCTTAATGCGATTGATTACAAATCCTTACCCTTTGATAAAGCGATTAAAGAAGTACGCGGTAATGGTCAATTACAAGTGGCCGTATTTTCCGATCCTGATTGCCCATTTTGCAAACGCTTGGAACATGAATTTGCTAAAATGGATAACATCACCATCTATAATTTTATGATGCCAATTCCTAGCTTACACCCCGATGCTCACCGTAAAGCAGTTCAAATTGCCTGCCAACCTGATGTTACACGCGCTTGGACAAACTGGATGCGCGATGGCAAAATGCCTCCTAAAGTAGCAGAATGTCATCATCACGTTGCTGAAACAACTAAACTGGGTGAAAATTTTGGCTTTAATGGAACACCTACTATGGTTTTCCCAAATGGCAAAGTACAAAGTGGCTATGCGCCCATGCCCCATTTGCAACAAGTGATTGAAAGTAATCAATCTTAACAAATAACAACCGCCTGACAAAATGATATTATCAGGCGGTTGTTTTTAAGCTAAAGTCTCACGAATAATTATTTTCACCACATCAGCATTATTGGGTACAACTTGTACGCGTTGTGGCAAGTTTTCTAAATCAATTAAATGCGCTGGGCGTGGCACAGACACATCACCTACTGCTTCATGTATGGTTTGTTCAAATTTTGCTGCTAGTGCGGTTTCCATACATACAATGATTTCACCTTCCTCACGTAATTGACGGGCTACTTTCACGCCATCTGCGGTATGAGGATCGATTAATTCACCATCACTTTGATATACTGACTGAATTGTGGCAATGCGATCGGCGTGGGTAGATTTGCCAGCAACAAAACCATATTTTTCACGAATCATAGATAATTTTGCTTGTAAATCAAAACCTTTCCCCTGTGCAACACGTTGCCATAAACTATTGATACTGTCTGCATCACGATCCATCACATCAAAAATAAAGCGTTCAAAATTAGAAGCTTTAGAAATATCCATAGATGGGCTAGACGTGACATAAGTATGTTCTGCATTGCGCGGATAATATTCACCTGTATTAAAAAATTGTTCTAATACATTATTTTCATTGGTTGCAACGATTAAACGAGAAATAGGTAAACCCATTTGTTTGGCAATATGCCCAGCCAGTACATTACCAAAATTGCCACTGGGAACACAAAAGCTCACGCGTTGACTGTTGTTATCGGTAGCATAAAAGTAGCCTGCAAAATAATACACCAACTGCGCTACAATGCGACCCCAGTTGATGCTGTTAACAGTACTAATGTGATAATCATGCTTAAAGTGTGCATCACTTTGAATGGCTTTGACAATATCTTGGCAATCATCAAACATGCCTTTTACGGCAATATTATGAATATTTTTATCTTGCAAACTATACATCTGGGCACGTTGAAAGGCAGACATTTTACCATCAGGAGACAACATAAACACTTGTATGCCTTTTTTACCACGCAAGGCATATTCTGCCGCCGAACCTGTATCACCACTGGTGGCACCCAAAATATTTAATGTTTGGTTTTGTTGGGATAAGACGTATTCAAAAATATTACCCAAAAATTGCATGGCCATATCTTTAAATGCCAAGGTTGGCCCATTGGATAGTGCTTGGATTTTGATACCATCTCTGAGTGTACGCACGGGGGTGATTTCTTCTGTGCCAAACGTGCTGGCGGTGTATGTGCGATTGATGATGTCGTGCAAGTCGTTAGCAGAAATATCAGTGGCGTAAAGTTTAATAATTTCAAACGCCAATTCTGGATAGGATAAATGACGCCATTGACTTAATGTTGTTTCATCAATGTGGGGATAATGCTCAGGCAACATCAAACCGCCATCGGGTGCTAAACCCATTAGTAGTACTTCACTAAATGGTTTATGATCGGTTTGGCCACGTGTGCTAATGTATTTCATCTTTTCTCCTCATTATTTGCTAAATAGTTTTTTGTAGCATGCACTGACAGTTTTTACGGTTACATCAGCAGCAACTTGTGTGCGCCCACTTTCGGTTAATAATTGTGTCATATCTGCAGCGGTGAGTTGTTTGGGTGCCTCTTCACTGGCACAAGAGCAAATTTTATTTTCCCATTCAGCTTGTTTTTCAGCACTCATGGTTAGCGCAACCATGCGCCATTCATTGCGACTTTGCAATTCGGTGGTACATTTATTTTGAACATACATTTGCACAGCAGACGTACCCAAATTGCCTGCAGTGCTAAAACCATTGCCACTATTAGCACAAGCAGATAAAACCAAAACTGTCATTAAACTGGTGATTACTTTTTTCATCAATATTATCCTTAAATGTGGAACAAATATTTACAGTATATCAAGAATTGCTAATGGGTGGGCAATGGCAACATCATAACCCCATATATGTGGCGTATCGTTCTCGCCGATATAACCCCATTGCGCTAACAGTGTCTTCATACCCACTCGATTGCCTGCTTGTATATCACGCTCTGCATCACCCACATACCAGCAATTTTTGGGCAAGACACCAATTTGTTTGCAGGCATACAGCATGGGGAGCGCACTGGGCTTGGCTTCAATACAGGTATCGCCGCTTACAACGACACTGGGTTCAACCGCGCAGTTTAATTTGGGTATCAACCGTTCAGTAAATTGTTGGGGTTTATTGGTAATGATGCCCCATTTGATTTGTCGCTGTTCTAAAGCCAGCAATAATGCGTTAATTTCTGGAAATAAAACCGTATCTTTATCAAAACATTGATTGTATTCATTCAAATAATCTTGTCGCCATTTTTCAAAATCTGGGTGTTGAGGCGTGATATTTGCACCCAATGCCAATAATGCAACTGAACCATGACTGGCATGAGGGCGTATCTCTGACAAGGTCTTTTCGGGCAAACCGCGTTGACGCAGTAAACGATTTAACGCACCACCCAAATCCAAAGCGGTATCCGCCAATGTGCCATCTAAATCAAAAAAAATTGCTTGTGGATAAGTCATCATGCCGCCAATTGGTTAAATACATCAAAATAAGATGGAAAGGTTTTGTGCGTGCATTGGGGGTCATTAATAATAATCGGTGTATCTAATAAAGACACCAGCGAAAAGCACATAGCCATGCGATGATCGTCATAGGTATCAATCGCTATATTTGGGGTTAACTTTTTGGGCGGGGTGATGTGTATGGCATCATGGTCTTCCTGCACGGTTGCACCTAATTTACGCAATTCGGTTGCCATAGCGGCAATGCGATCGGTTTCTTTGACGCGCCATGAAGCAATATTGCGAATATGACAAGTGTCTCCCGTTGCCAATGCCACCACAGCCAAAGTCATCGCAGCATCGGGAATGTGATTAGCATCGATATCAAAGGGTAAAATGGCCTGTTCAGGTGAACGCGTAATTTCAATATAGTTGTCGCCCCAAGTTAATTTAGCACCGATTTTTTCTAATTCATACGCAAATGCGACATCACCTTGTATGGCATGCTTGCCTAAACCTGTTACGCGTAATGGTTTTGCCGTCAATAATCCTGCTGCCAAAAAATAACTGGCACTAGAAGCATCACCTTCTACGTATACAACTTCTGGAGCATGATAATGGGCGTGTTTGGGCAATTCAAATTGACGATAATCATGGTTCACGACATCCACACCAAATTGTTTCATGAGATTTAGGGTGATATCAATATATGGTTTGGAAATGAGTTCACCTTGTACTTGAATTTGCCATGCTTGACCCGTAAGCGGCAATGCCATTAATAACGCCGTAATAAATTGGCTAGAAACGTTCCCTTTAATCGGAATTTGATGTATGCCTGAGTCTTGATACACACCGATTTGCAAGGGGGGATAACCTTCTTGTCCCAAATAATCAATTTTTGCACCTGCTATGCGCAAAGCATCAACCAAATCACCAATAGGTCGCTCATGCATGCGTGCCACACCGTGCAAATAATAATCACCGCCTAGAACAGCTAAAACAGCAGTCAATGGACGAAATGCTGTACCCGCATTGCCCAAAAACAAATTGGCTTGTTTTTGAGAAAAGGTGCCACCTTGACCTATAATATGCACACTGTTTATAACATGGCGTTGCAGCGGCACACCCAAAGCAATTAAGGCTTCTAGCATACGCTCTGTATCATCAGAGTGTAGTAACGATTGAATGGTGCACGCGTTATCACTCAATGCCGCCAGCAATAAAGTACGATTACTAATGCTTTTTGATCCTGGTAGCGCAACTTGGGCATGGGCTTGAATACAACGCGGCTTTAAATATAAGGATTCGGTCATGATTTGTGCTTTCTGTATGAGGTGAGGCGGGGATGCAGGGGGCAGAACCCCTTGCGCATGGTACGCGACAAGATGCGTGTTCAATTGCAAAAAATATTATTTTTGTGCCAAAAGCTGTATTAACAGGCGTTTTTCTTCCGTATTCATGTTACTGCCTTTTTGACGCAAAATTTGAATTTGTTCCGCAACCAAATCCCGTACAATTTTTTTAATACCATCTTGAAACTCCTGCTGTTTGCCCTCACCACTATCAGTTAAATCATCGGCAAAATTATAGGCAAAAATATTGTCTAATATTGGTGCAAATGTTGTGTCGCGAAAATGTTCTAACGTTTGTGCAATATCCATATGTGGCGCATGACGGTACAGTTGTGCTAAGGCCAACAAACAAGCCAGACTCTCATTAGTTGCGACATAATCAGGCAACAAGACAAATTGTGCCCACTCTGGGTGCAACATTAAGGTGCGGATCTGTTTTTGTACTAAGGTTGCACTGGGTATGGGTCTCATGCTGTCGCGAGGAGGTTGATGTCGTGGTGAAGACAGCATTCGCTTGGGTGTGGTTTGCCCCATTAATTGAGCTAAATTATGTCTATCCACTCCAACCAATTCACTTAATTTTTGTTGTAGAAAATAACCCAGCGCAGGAGCAGTGATTTTTTGTAATAAAGGGGTGGCTTGTTTGATTAAATCTGCTTTACCTTCTTGAGTGTTTAAATCGATATTTTGGGTTAATGCATGCCAAAAATATTGGGATAAAGGTTGACTCTCTTGCAATAACATTTCTTCAAAACGCACTTTTCCTGCTTGGCGGATAAAACTATCAGGATCCTGCTCGGCAGGTAAAAATAAAAAATGCAAGGTTTTGCCATCTTTTAGTTGTGGCAAGGCATTTTCTAATGCACGCCACGCTGCTTTTTTGCCTGCACCATCACCATCAAAGCAAAAATAAATATCATCACTATGACGCATTAATAATTTAATATGTGCATCTGTGGTTGCCGTACCTAATGTTGCGACGGCATATTCTATGCCATATTGCGCCAAAGCAACCACATCCATATACCCTTCCACAACCAAAACACGCTTATATTCAACAATTGCCGATCGCGCTTCATACAAACCATAGAGATTTTTTCCCTTGTCAAATAAAGGGGTATCGGGAGAATTGAGATATTTAGGCTTACTGTCATCTAACACACGCCCACCAAATCCTACAACCACGCCTTGTGCATTCCGAATAGGAAACATCAAACGATGGCGAAAACGATCATATTGCTTTCCTTCATTATCCACCACCATACCACTATCAATTAAATGAGTATTAGGATAAGGCTGGAACACTTGCGCCAATGGGGTCCACGAATTCGGAGCATATCCAATACCAAACCGCGTCACAAGTTCCGCACTCACACCACGCTTGGCCAAATAATCTTGCGCAACTGGATACAAAGGAAGTTGTTGCACATAAAATTGCGCCGCAGTTTGCATGACACTTTCCAAAGTTTGCTGCTGTTGTTTGCGTTGCTGACGTTGTTCAGGGGTGATATTAGCGTGATGTTTATCTTGTGGCACAGCCATACCCACACGATCAGCCAAAACTTGCACCGCTTCGGGAAAACTTAACCCTTGATGTGCCATAATAAAATTTAATGCCGAGCCATGCGCCCCACAACCAAAACAATGATAAAACTGCTTAGTGGGGCTTACCGAAAAACTGGCAGATTTTTCCTGATGAAAAGGACAACACGCCATATAATTTGCCCCTGATTTTTTTAACGGCACATAAGGTTCAATCACATCAACAATATCAGTTTTGGCCAGTAATTCATCTATAAAATCGTTGGGTATCATATTGGATAACTTTCGCGCACCACTTTATTTTATTATGGACTATACACGCTCAAAGTGGAAAAACAGCGTTAATAATATGTGGATATCAATAATAAACTTTTGTTTATTATTGATTTTATATTTATTGCCTATTTTTTAATCATTTAAACTGGGGGATTTAGACCAAAATGCTCAAAAGCCAATGATGTGAGCATACGACCACGTGGTGTCCGTTGCAAAAAACCTTGTTGAATCAAATACGGTTCTATCACATCTTCAATCGTATCTGCACTTTCACCAATTGCTGCTGCCACATTCTCCAAACCCACAGGTCCACCTGAAAATTTTTGCAAAACTGCCAGCAAAAACTTTCTATCCATCATATCTAAACCAATCTTATCCACATCTAACATAGTCAAAGCAGCATCAGCAATGTGTGCGGTGACTTCACCTGTATGTTTAACTTGGGCATAATCACGCACACGGCGTAATAAACGATTAGCAATTCGTGGTGTACCACGACTACGTTGTGCGACTTCCCATGTTCCTGCCTCATCTAAGGTCATATTAAGAAGTTGCGCCGAACGCGATACAATCGTCGCTAAATCCCGTATTTCATAAAACTCTAATCGTGCCACAATGCCAAAACGATCGCGTAATGGATTGGTCAACATACCCGCACGTGTGGTTGCACCAATCAGGGTAAAGGGTGGTAAATCTATCTTGACTGAACGTGCTGCTGGCCCCTCACCTATCATAATATCCAATTGATAATCTTCCATTGCTGGATACAAAATCTCTTCCACAACGGGACTTAAACGGTGAATCTCATCAATAAATAACACATCATGCGCTTCTAAATTGGTGAGCAATGCTGCCAAATCGCCTGCACGTTCTAACACAGGGCCTGATGTTTGACGCAAATTCACGCCCAACTCTCGGGCAATAATATTGGCCAATGTGGTTTTGCCTAATCCTGGTGGACCAAATAACAAAGTATGATCTAGGGCTTCACCACGCTGACGAGCAGCTTGAATAAAAATTTCTAATTGTTCTTTAGCTTTGTGCTGTCCAATATAATCACGCAAAGTTTTAGGGCGCAATGCTCGCTCTAACTGTTCTTCTTGGTTAGATAATTTTTGCGCTCCTAGTATACGGGGCGTATTTAGCGTTACTAAATTATCGGTTTCTAGCATAATTTTGTTGTTCTTTCCATTTTTTAAAGCGTTGGATTGTATCTTGACACCAAGATTTATCTTCTCCCCACGCTTGATCTTTATCATCACGTTCTTTGAATAATCCATCTATCCAATCGCCAAACAAACCTGCTTGACGTAACTCTTGCACAAATGGATTATCATCACAAATTTCACGCATTTGTTGCCATTTTTCTTGTTGTTTTCGTTGACGATATTGCCATAATGTTTCTCCCATTTGTTCAGTTGCCACCACTTTTAGCTTAACTTGAATGCTTAGGCCATAAATTTTTTCTAATGCTTGACCAATGCGTTGACAGTATTCAGAATGATTCTGATAAGATTCTTGACTCGGTGCAATGGCAAGATGCAATACACCTTGGTTATAATCCAACCAAGCCGTATGTTGTAACAGCATTTGTGCTGCAGCAATGTGATGTGCAATATAATCAGCGATTTCCCCCCAATTTTGCGCAGCAAACGCAGGCAATGCATCATTTTCCACAGGCAAAATTTCTACCATTTCTGCTTGATGATCAATAGGGGCAGATAGCCAGTTGGATTCTATTTTAGGTTGAATAACTGGTGGTTGGGATTGTATGGGCAATTCTGCAGAAACTTTGGGCTGCCTGAACGTATTAGGTGCAATCGATTCAGGCAGTAAGGGCTTTTTTTCGCCATCGTCCATAGGAGGGTTCTGTAATTGTGTGCCTTCTA
>CAKARD010000044.1 GCA_916720425.1 uncultured Kingella sp.
TTCTATTTTGACACTGGTGGCCATGCAAGTATTTCATTATTTGTTGGCGCGATTTTTGATTTGGTTATTGGCTTTACAATCACATTCAGCACGGATTTGGGTTTATTGCATAGTATTTTTATTGGGTAATGGTTTAATGCTCACTACCTTATTTATGCGTATCCATGCATTATTTCGTATTACAGCGGCGTGGTTGGCATTATTACTATTTGTGGCGTTTACAGGTGCTATTGTATTGTTTTTAGAGCATATTTGTCGCTTGTTGTTTAAACAACCACAAAAACGTGAGCGTGCATTACGTATTTTATCACCACTGATTTTATTAGGATTTATTGGTACAGCTGTTTATAACGCTTATACACCAGTGGTGCGTTATGCCAAAATTCAACTGGCTAAACCCTTGTCGCAACCATTACGCATTGCTATGGCCAGTGATTTACATTTAGGTATTTTGGTTGGTGCAAGACAACTGGATAAGTTAGCGCAGATTGTGCACCATGAAAAAGCAGAAATCGTCTTATTGCCAGGGGACATTATGGACGATGATACTGTGGCTTATGATGCAGAAAATATGCAGCCACATCTACAAAAATTACGTGCGCCATTGGGTGTTTATGCTACATTGGGCAATCATGATTTAATGGGTCATGAATCTGAAATCACCCAAGCTCTTGAAAATGCAGGCATTCAGGTATTGTATGATCAAGCGATACAAATCCATGATTTTTGGATTGTGGGTCGTCCAGATAACTTGGATAGGCAACGCAAAAAAACCACAGATTTATTGCAACAAACCAATCCACAACAAGTCATTATTTTACTGGATCATCGTCCTGATGCAGTAACCGAACACAGCAATTTACCCTTAGATATACAAGTTTCGGGGCATGTGCATAATGGGCAAATTTTTCCTGCTAATTTGATTGTACGCTATCTTAATCGCATTGCTTATGGTTATGAGAATATTAATAACAAACATTTTTTTGTGTCATCAGGTTTTGGTTTTTGGGGGATTCCATTTCGTTTAGGTTCACAAAGTGAAGTATGGATTATTGATGTAATAGGAAAATAGTGAGAACAATATTATGCAGATTCAAAAACAAGATTTAAATAATGCAGTAGAAAAACAGATTATTAATACAGAACAAGCGCAACAATTATGGACATTTTGGTTAAATGAACAGCAAAATATAGCCAGTTTTCGTTTTATTCATGTTTGGTATTATTTGGGTGGTTTGTTGGCATTGAGTGCCATGTCCTTATTTATAACGCTGGGTTTTATGAAATTTGGCGGATCTGCAATTGTTTCATTAAGTATTTTATATAGTGTCATCGTATTCTTTTTGGCTAAATATTTTAAAAAACATCAGTTTCATATTCCTGCAGGTATTTGTGCCACATTTTTAGTTGCATTAATACCTTTAGGTATATATGGCTTACAAGATGCCATGGGCATGTGGAATAATGATTATAGTTATGCAGACTATTATCACTGGATAGATCAACGTTGGATATGGCTAGAGATTGGCACATTAATAGGTGGTTTGGTTTGGTTTTATTACTTCCGTTATCCATTTTTATTGATGCCAATTGCCTTAACTGTATGGTATATGTCTATGGATTATGCTGATTTAATGTATCATAAATTAAACGAAGCAGATTATGTAGATTGGTGGAAATTTCGCAAATATGTATCAATATGTTTTGGCATAATTTTGTTATTAATTAGCTTAAGAGTGGATTTTGCTCCCAAGCGCAATCGTTATGATTATGCTTTTTGGTTATATTTATTTGGTACGATTGCCTTTTGGGGAGGATTAAGCAGTTTAAATTCAGATAGTGAATGGGGTAAGTTTTTATATTGTGTTGTCAATATTATCATGATATTTTTTGGTGCGCTTATCCAACGGCGTGTTTTTGCCGTATTTGGAGTATTGGGGGTAATGGGATATTTAGGCTATTTATCTTATATCATGTTTAGGGATAGTTGGTTATTTCCCATTGCGCTAAGTTTGATTGGTTTGGCCATGGTGTGCATGGGTGTGTGGTGGCAAAAACATCAAAAGCAATGGATTCATGTATTTTTATCACGTTTACCCAGCCATTTAGCACAACAATTAGCAAAAAAATATGAATAATTGACACCGGATATTTATCTTATTTTTGATGAAATAACGTTAATCAGCTAGTGAAAAGTTAGCCTATTCGTTATAATGGAGATATAGGTAAAATAAACAGTCGCCGCGTGGTAACACGGGGAGGAAAGTCCGGGCTACATAGAGCAAAATGCCAGTTAACGGCTGGGCATGGTAACATGACGGAAAGTGGCGCAGAAAGCAAAACCGCCAACGGCTGAAATTCAGTGCGGGCAAGGGTGAAAAGGTGTGGTAAGAGCGCACCGCGTTTTTGGTAACAATAAACGGCAGGCAAAACCCCATTTGTAGCAAGACCAAACAGAACACAGAGACGTGGCTCGCCGAGTGTTCGGGTAGGTTGCTGGAACTTATTGGTAACAATAAGTCTAGATGAATGACTGTTCACGACAGAACCCGGCTTATCGTTTTACCTATCCACATAAAAAATCGCTTAGATCAAACTAAGCGATTTTTTATGATGTTTTAGTTATTGTGGTTGTTTACCAATATCCATGCCACCAAACCATTTCGCATGCAATTTATCATAAGTGCCATTGGCACGTACTTTTTTTAAACCATCATTAAGTTTGTTTAATAACTCAGTATTGCCTTTTTTTACCGCAAAGGCAAAGTTATATGCTTTGCTATTTGGATTGGAAAGTAAGATTACATTGGCTTTATCTTTATATTGTGATACATAAAAATCTGCAATGCCAGAATGCGCCAATACTGACTCAACCTCACCATTCATCAAATCTTTTAGATTTAAAAATACTGTTTCTTCTTTTTTTACATTTTCAGGAGTAAAGCCTAGATCATTGGTCCATTCTTGATCAGAAATAAAATCTGTTTGAACACCAGTTTTATATCCCTTAATATCATCAAATGATTTGATTTTACCATCTTTTTTTACAATGGCCGTTTGACCAGAATAAAAATAAGGATCAGTAAAATCCACTTGTTGTTTTCGGGCATCAGAAATGGTTAAACCTGCAGAAGAAACATCAGCAGTGTTATTATTCAATACACTAAAAATATCACTCCACGGCACAATTACAAAATTAACTTCATAACCCTCTTCTTGTGCAATCGCCTTGATTAATTCATTGTCAAAACCACTGGCTTCGCCATTTTCATTGGGTGTGTTAAAAGGGGGGTAATGCAATTCCGTAGCAACACGTAAGATAGGTTTACCATGAGCGGAATCTGCGACACTGCTTGCGGCAGTGGTGTGGTTGTTTTCACTGCCACCGCATGCAGAGAGTAATATTGTTAATACACTGAATAGTAAAGTTTTTTTGATAGTCATCATTATTTTCCTCTGAATTACGTGAACAAAATCTTACATTTGTTATGTTCCATCATACATAAATAAATGTATCTTTACTATTATAAGTATTAATAAAATTTAATTTAGATCAAAATATTCATCAATAATGAATGAAATAGGCCTCCCCGTTCCTGTTTGCTACATGTATATTGTGGTGTATTCACAACAATACAATATCATATTGTTCTTGCGTATAAGCACTCTCTACACTCAAAGAAATGGGTTTACCAATAAAATCAATCAACATTGCTAAGGATTGCGATTCTTCATCTAAAAATAAATCGATAACTTGAGGTGAGGCAATAATACGAAATTCGCGTACATCAAAACGGCGACTTTCACGTACAATTTCACGTTGTATTTCATAACATAAGGTTTGTGGTGTTTTTAGATGGCCACGTCCTTGGCAAGTGGGGCAAGGCGCGCATAAGATATGTTTGAGACTTTCGCGGCTGCGTTTTCGGGTTAGTTCTACTAAACCTAAACTGGTAAAACCATTTAGCGTGACACGGGTACGATCGAAGCTTAATGCTTTTGCTAGTTCTTGCAAAACCAATTCTCGGTGTTCGGGTTGTATCATATCAATAAAATCAATGATGATAATGCCACCCAAATTGCGTAATCGCAGTTCACGTGCAATGGCATGACAGGCTTCTAAATTGGTTTTAAAAATCGTTTCATCAAAATTTTTTGCTCCCACAAATCCACCAGTGTTAACATCAATTGTGGTCATGGCTTCAGTGGTTTCTATGATGAGATAGCTACCAAAATTGAGATTAACACGCGGCTGCAGAGCCATATTGATGGCACTTTCTATACCATAGGTTTCAAATAATGGTCGTTCTCCCACAAAACGTTGTAATTTATCGGCAGCTTGATGTAGATATTTTTCTGCGAATTTATGCATTTTGTCCAAATTTTGGCGTGAATCAACCAAAATTTCATGCGTGTTGTCGTTAAACATATCGCGCAAAACCCGTTGTGCTAAAGGTAGATCTTGATATAACAATGTTTTGGGTGGGGAAATTTTGGCTTCGTGTTGAATATTACGCCACAGTTTGGTTAAATAATCAATATCGGCTTGTAATTGTGCATCGCTAGCAGTTTCGGCACTGGTGCGTAAAATATAACCATGGCTCTCATGTTCGGGTAATAAAGTAAGCAAACGTTGGCGCAACTGTATGCGATCTTCTTCATTTTCGATGCGTTGAGATATACCGATATGGTCATCTTGTGGTAAATGAACTAAAAATCGTCCAGCCAGTGAGATTTGAGTCGATAATCGTGCGCCTTTACTATTAATAGGATCTTTGATGACTTGTACTAATATGGTTTGACCTTCAAATAATACGTGTTCTATACGTTTAGGATTATCGGGGTTTTGTCGTTGTTCAACCACGTCCATAATATGCAAAAAAGCAGCACGCTCTAAACCTATTTCTATAAACGCGCTTTGCATGCCAGGCAATACACGTTTAACGATGCCTAAATAAATATTGCCTACTAAACTGTGTTCGCTGTTACGTTCTATGTGTAATTCACAAATGCTGTTGTTTTCTAAAATGGCTACGCGTGTTTCCTGTGGCGTAATGTTGACTAATACGGTTTCAGGAGGGCGGGGAATATCTTTGGGTAGAGGTATGGTTTCAAATGCCATGGTTAAGCCTTTTATGATTATTTTTGTGAAGCGAAGCGATATATTATATTGAAATTAAACCGCCGTGTCCCAAACATAGAACACGGCGGTAGAATAGGGCAGAGAATTAACCGCCTGATTGTTTAATCATATAGTGAACGGCTGCTTTAACATCATCATCGCTAAGTGTCGCATTGCCTCCTTTTGCTGGCATCATACCTTTATCACCCGTAAAACCTCCAATGGCGTGTTGGTATAAAGTTTCTTCGCCTTTAGCAATACGTGGTGCCCAATCATCATTATGGGTGATTTTGGGTGCGCCTGGTATAGGAGAGGTGGCACCATGACAAGCTTTGCATGATTGCTCAAACGTGCTTTGACCATTACCATTGACTGCTTGTTCTGTGGTAGTGGCAGCGGGTGTACTGGCTGGGCTTGGTGTGGCTGAAGCCGCTTGTGCATCACTCGCAACAGAAGCGGTTGCCACCGTTGGCGCAGCAGTAGCATTTTCCGAGAAATTTGCGCCTGATTGATTGGCCATATAAATAACTGCACGTTTGACTTCGTCATCGGTTAAATCTGCGGCACCACCTTTGGCAGGCATCATGCCTTCACCTTGAAAGCCTTCAATAGCATGTTTAACCAATGTATCTAAACCTTTGCTGATACGTGGTGACCATTGATCGTTGTGAGTAATTTTGGGTGAAAAGGCAATGGTTTTATCTGCGCCGTGGCATTGAATACAAACTTTGTCGAAAACTTGCTGTCCTGTACGTTGTCCTGGTTCTGTACCATCACCCAAAACTAAACGTCCGCTAGGCATAATACGTGTTTCAGTGGCGGTTGTAGAAGTATCAGAGACATCAGCGTAATAGCTACTGGTTGCCAGTTTAATCAGGAAATAAATAGACGATACTGCGATAACGGCACCGCCAACCAAAACGGTTAAGGGGTAATTTTTTGCTTTATTTTTTAATTGATCCATGGGATGGTCTCGCCATTTTTGGGTTAGTGTTTGTGTGTTTGTTAATTTTAATTAACACGAATTTGCGCGATTATACTAAAAATCTTATCCGTTTCCAATCGCAAAATTTGGTTTGTATCAAAAAAATCTGTCTTAAAGTATTGAGTATGTAAAGGTATATTTTATAAGCTTAAACAACCCATCACCCAAAAAAGATAGAATTTGGGTGATGGGTTGTTGTGTGTGTTAGCGTGGTACGTGGCGCAACGCGTGTTCACGATTCGTATTACAAAATTTGGGCTTAACCCTCAACGGGAATAATTCCAATTTTTGCTTGCCATTGTTTTGGCGCGATGGCGTGAACCGATTGACCTTTGCTATCAACGGCAACGGTAACGGGCATATCTTTTACTTCAAATTCATAAATGGCTTCCATGCCCAATTCTGGGAATGCCAATACTTTAGCAGATTTAATGGCTTTCGCTACCAAATAGGCTGCGCCGCCTGTTGCCATTAAATAAACAGCGTTATTATCGGCGATGGCCTGACAAGTCGCTGCGCCACGTTCTGATTTGCCAATCATGCCTAATAAGCCTGTTTGTTCAAGCATTTGGCGAGTGAATTTGTCCATACGTGTTGCAGTTGTTGGGCCAGCAGGACCCACGACTTCATCACGTACTGGGTCAACAGGACCGACGTAGTAAATCATTTTATTGGTGAAATCAACGGGCAATGGTTCACCTTTATTGAGCATATCAATCATGCGTTTGTGGGCAGCATCACGACCGGTCAAGATTTTGCCGTTAAGCAACAACACATCGCCCATTTTCCAATTCGCAACATCTTCTTTGGTCAGATTATCCAAATCAACACGAATACCATTATCTGGGCTATAGGTGATGTCTGGCCAATCTTCCAGACTTGGGGCTTCCAAATTCGCAGGACCTGAGCCATCTAGTTCAAATTCAACATGGCGAGTGGCGGCACAGTTGGGAATCATGGCAACGGGTTTGCTTGCAGCGTGGGTTGGGTAATCCAAGATTTTTACGTCCAAGACAGTTGTTAAGCCGCCCAAGCCTTGTGCGCCGATGCCCAAAGCGTTCACTTTTTCAAAGATTTCTAAGCGTAATTTTTCTACTGTATTCAATTCTGTGCCTGAAGCTGCTTTTTCTTGCAACTCGTGAATGTCAATATGTGACATCAGACTTTCCTTTGCCATCATCATGGCTTTTTCAGGTGTACCGCCAATGCCAATGCCTAAAATACCTGGTGGACACCAGCCAGCCCCCATAGTTGGTACAGTTTTAATCACCCAATCTACAATGCTATCAGATGGATTTAACATGGCCATTTTGGATTTATTTTCAGAACCACCGCCTTTTGCGGCACAAGTTACTTCAATTTTATCGCCAGGCACAACTTCCATGTGAACCACAGCGGGCGTATTATCTTTAGTGTTTACGCGTTTACCTGCAGGGTCTGCTAAAACTGATGCGCGTAACACATTATCAGGATTGGTATAAGCACGACGCACACCTTCGTTGACCATCTCTTGCACGCTCATTTGTGCATCCCATTGTACATTCATACCAATTTTCAAAAACACAGTCGCAATCCCTGTATCTTGACAAATTGGGCGATGACCTTCGGCACACATGCGGCTGTTAACCAAAATTTGAGTCATGGCATCTTTAGCCGCTGGATTTTCTTCTTTTTCTAATGCTTTGGTTAAGGCTTTGATATAGTCTTTGGGGTGATAGTAGCTGATGAATTGGAAGGCATCGGCGATACTTTGAATAAAGTCTTCTTGTTTAATAATGGTCATGGTGTCAGTTCCTTTAAGTGGTTGATGGTTATTGTTGCGAAGTGATGATTTACCGCATTTACTGAATTTAATGGATATTTTGGAAATACTGCATTCTAACATCTTTAAGAATTGCTTTGCAGTCTGCGCCTTATGTTTCTGCCGTGAACGGTGAAGTTTCACGGCGCAAGCTGATAAAATCTAACTAATATATTTATGCTAAACTTCCCATAATTTTTATATACCAAGCAAAATCTTATGGCAATCAAAAAAAATCAGCTTTACGCATCTCTTTGGGCTAGCTGCGACGAATTACGCGGCGGTATGGATGCGAGTCTTTATAAAGACTATGTTCTTACGCTATTGTTTTTAAAATACGTTTCCGATAAACACAAGCAAGGCGGAGGCATGATCGAGCTGCCCGCCGGTACGTCTTTTGACGACATTGTTAATCTCAAAAATACCGCTGACATTGGCGACCGATTAAATAAGATCATTGCCCAAATTGCCGAAGCCAACGACTTAAAAGGCGTGATTGACGTTGCCGACTTTAACGACGAAGACAAACTAGGTAAAGGCAAGGAGATGATCGACCGTTTGAGCAAGCTGGTCGGCATTTTTGAAAAGCTCAACCTTTCTTCTAACCAAGCCGAAGACGATGATTTATTAGGTGATGCCTACGAATACCTGATGCGCCATTTTGCGACCGAGTCGGGTAAATCTAAAGGGCAGTTTTACACGCCTGCCGAAGTTTCGCGCATTATGGCGAAGATTATCGGAATCAGTGCAGATTGTCCGTCTAGTACCAGTGTTTATGACCCGACCTGCGGCTCGGGTTCGCTGTTGCTCAAAGCTGCTGCGCAAGCCAACAACCAAATCAGCCTGTACGGTCAAGAAAAAGATGTGGTAACCGCATCCCTTGCCCGTATGAATATGATTTTACATAACAACGAAACCGCCGAAATCAACACTGGGAACACCTTGTCCAATCCGTCTTTCCGTGATGAAAACGGCGGGCTTAAGACCTTCGATTTTGCCGTTGCCAATCCGCCTTTTTCAAGCAAGAACTGGACGAGCGGCATTACACCGGATGATGACCCATTTGAACGCTTCAGTTACGGCATCCCGCCCGAGAAAAACGGCGATTACGCCTTTTTGCTGCATCTACTCAAAAGCCTGAAACCAAGCGGAAAAGGCGCGATTATTCTTCCGCACGGCGTGCTGTTTCGCGGCAATGCCGAAGCGCGCATCCGCACGGAATTGCTCAACCTTGGCTTTATTAAAGGCATTATTGGGCTGCCTGCCAACCTGTTTTACGGCACAGGCATTCCGGCCTGCATTATCGTGATCGACAAAGAACACGCTCAAACCGCCCAATTTGCCGAAGACGGAACAAACCAAGTTATCAGTGGCGGCAGTGTGTTTATGATTGACGCATCGCGCGGCTTTATTAAAGACGGCAACAAAAACCGTCTGCGCGAGCAAGACATTCACAAAATCATCGACACTTTCACAAAACAGGAAGAAATTCCCCATTACAGCCGTATGGTGCATTTAAGCGAAATCGTTGCACAAGATTACAACCTTAACCTGCCTCGCTATATAGACAGTGGAGAAGTCGAAGACCTGCAAGACCTCGCCGCCCATCTTTACGGCGGCATACCTGCGCACGATATGGACGCGCTGGAAGCCTATTGGCAAGTTTTAGGCCGTCTGAAAAACGAGTTGTTTTCCGAACACGATGGCCGCTTTACCACTAAAATCGAAAGCAGCCAAATCAAAGCCCATATTTTGGCGCACCCCGATTATGCCGCTTTCAAAGCCGAACACTTGGCAAAATTTGCTGCGTGGCACGCTCAAAACGACCTTGCTGCCATCCAACCAGGCAGCCGACCAAGCAAGCTTATCCAGCAATGGAGTGAAAGCCTGCTGGACGCGTTCAAACCAAGCAGCTTGATTGAAGAATACGATTTCTATCAAATCCTGATGGACTACTGGGCGGAAACCCTGCAAGACGATGTTTATTTAATTGCCCAAGACGGTTGGCCAGCGGTCAAGGATTTGGCCGAAATCACCAAAGAAAGCGATGAAGTCGCCAACTTGACCGTCGTCTTTGAGGAATCTGAAACCGACAAAAAAGGCAAAACCAAAACCAAACGCATCAGTAAAAAATACCGCAGCGAAGTCATTGCGCCTGAACTGATTGCCTATCGCTATTTTTCAGACGACCTAGCTAAGCTGGAAGAAAAACAAAGCGAGCTGGAACGCCTAAGCCAAGAATTGGAAAGCCATTTGGAAGAACACGGTGGCGAAGAGGGCGCGCTGAATGAAGTGCTGGACGCAAAAGGCAAACTTTCCGCCAAACTGTTGAAGGCAGAATTGGAGAAAAGCGGCATAGAAGAAGGCGAGCGAGCTATTTTGCAAACTGCCCAAACACTGATCACGCAGGAAAAAGCCGCCAAGGATGCAGTCAAAGCCCAAAGCGAAGCCCTAAATCTTGCCATTTTCAAACAATT
>CAKARD010000045.1 GCA_916720425.1 uncultured Kingella sp.
TCACAAGATTCAATTTGTGCAAATCCGCCAATGTGGTTTGATTTTCTCGCTCGGTATAAATATCATTATATAGTTTTTGAATGGTGGTAAATTTAATTTCAATGCCGTCTGAATGTGGGCTAAACATTTCCACTTTGCGAATAGGAATTACCGTATCACCTTGCAAAATCTTCTCAGTAAATAAAAATTTTGCGTGCGCCGGGTCGATAAAATTATTTTCTGTTTTATCCACGATATTATTTTGATTCACAAAAAACAAAAAATGCCGATACCCTTTCTCAAAATAATACAGAATCAACGCTGCCATCATCATCGTTTTGCCTGCACCTGTTGCCATATTGAATAACAAATGGGTAGGGCGGTTTTTGATGTCGGAAAAATCCTTTAATTTTGAAGTGCGGTCAAAAATCACAAAATTTTCTAAAGCCGATTTTTGCCATTCAAAAAACGGATATTTCAAATTGCGTTCTACAAATTCAGGCAGTGCGAAAAAATCCGTCTGTTCCATTTCTTCTAGGGTTGATTTGCGGTCTTCCACCCAATCAAACAACGTTTTATTATTCGCCATCTTTTTTCTCCGCTTGATAGAACGCACGGCTTAACGCTTTATCGTCATCAGTCAAGCAACCTGCAAATTGCTCATCGTCCATTTCGGATAATGAAACATACATTTGATTTAAATCCAACATTTCAAGCACCATTTGTTTTTGTTTGTCTAATGGCAAAGATTGAAATTCAGATTCTTCAATGATTTGGGTAAATTCATTTATGCCGACGTTGTATTTCAAGAAATAGCGTTCGCATAATTCATCAAATAGTGTTTTGATATCGTCTAAATTTTCGCAAGCCAAAATTTGTTGTTTTGCGGTTTCGTTAAATGGAGCAAGTTTGGCATAAACAAACTCGCCACCACCTTGCCAATTCACAGCTTTGGAAATACCGCCCTGTTCACCGTCAATCACTTTTTTCAAGCGTTCAACGGCAAGCGTTTCAATATAGTCCATTTGTTCAATACCGATATATTGACGGTTCATTTTGTGAGCAACGGCGGCGGTTGTGCCAGAGCCTAGATGGTAGTCTAGGATGATGTCGGATTCGGATGTGGCAATTTGAATAAGATACTGCAATAAGCTCTCAGGTTTTGGAGTAGTAAAAACTTTGCTGCCGAACAGTTTTTTCAATTCATCTGTCGCATGTGTATTTAAGATATCCTGTATTAAGTTCTTATAGGGAGCAGAACGTTCTATCGGATTGTTTTCGTTATCAACCAACATATAGTTTTTATAACATACACTCCATCCAGATTTTTTAGACTTTGATTTTCTAAACTCCAAAAAACCGTTTGTTATTGCCCAATCAATTTTATTTTTACTCCATTTCCATATCCAGCCATCATTGACAAATTCAGTCCTGCCATTCGGATACGTAAGAGTGCCATCTGGACATTGGATTGCAAAATTCAAACTGTCACTATACTGCAATCCCCCTCTATCTAAATTGTCGATATAATATTTGCCTCTTTCCTGTTCAAACTTATCACTTAACTTGTATCTCTCTGTATCATAAGAAGACGTGTTTTTATTTAATTTAACTGTTTTAAAGTTCTTTGAGTAACATAAGACAAACTCTGTAATAGTCGCTATCTGTTTGGCATCGGACGCACCTGTCTTTTTTTCCCAAATAAAATTGCAGATGAAATTTTCATTTCCGAAAACTTCATCCATTAAAATTTTCAAATATGCCTGTTCGTTGTCGTCAATCGACACAAAAATCGAACCGTCTTCCATAAGCAGCTCTTTGGCGATTTCCAGACGGTTTTTCACAAAAGTCAGCCAAGTGGAACGATTAAATTTATCGTTGTATTTAAAACCGTCATTACCCGTGTTATATGGTGGGTCAATATAAATCAACTTTACTTTGCCTTTAAACTGCGTGGCAAGCGAATGCAGGGCAATCAGATTATTGCCTTTGATAATGAGATTTTCGGCTGGCGTGCCGTCAGAATGGCGTTTGATTTCGCCAACGGGTTGTTTACCGTCTGCGGTGTAACGAGAGAATTTTGAGAATGCTTTTGCGTCAAAAAGTCGGTCAATTTCATCAAAAGCAAGCGTTTGATTAAAAAAGATTTCTTGTCTTTTTCGGGTTAATTTAGTGTATAATTGGCTGGCTGGCTGGCTGGCTGGCTGGCTGGCTGGCTGGCTGGCTGGCTGGCTGGCTGTTATTGCGTTTAAAATAAATTTCTTCACCTTCTTCGGTGCTTTGTCCGCCATTCAATACACAATCTTTAAACGGAAAATCCAACACAATATCCGAATTGTCTTTCAAAAAGCGATTGCCGTCCGTCAAGCCAATGCGATTGGCGTATTTTGTGTAGGAATTATTGACGCTGTGTTTGTCCAAGAAAAAACGAAAATCCTGCAATTTAAATACCAAAACACCATTCACTTCCACAAAAAAATGGTGTTTTAACTCATCATTTCCCAATAACAACCTGATAATGGCCAGGTCGGTTTTTTCCACCAAATCCAACAGAATGTTTTTGGCTAAAATGGTTTTTTCTTCGTTTGCCCATACTTTTTCGTGTAATTGTAGGGCTTCATTTAATTGGCCTTGAATTTTACTATCTATCATTGGAAATCCTTACTTGTTAAAGTTAATAATTTTAGTATAAATCTTCTCTGCATAACTTTTAATATCTGTATGCGTATGCTTAAAAGTTTTCATATTTTGTATGCCTACAAGTTTACCCCAAATACCTTTATTCTTCGCCAATTTATGCAATAAATTAGCAAAATAATCTATTTCATTATTCGTATCTAAATGAAGAATAGCGGTAACAAAATGTTCATTGTCTCGCGCTTGAATTTCAATTAGCCAAAATGTTTTTCCGCAATATTCAATTTTACCAAATAAGACTTTACGTCTTGTCTTACTTTTGGAATCCAAATAAGACCATTGAGCTTTATTTCTTGGGGCAATAAAAGGAACAAAATCACAGTTCTCGTTATTAAATAGATGGATAGCAGCATGAATGTCGGCATAATGTTCATTCAAATATTTAATCGCTAAAACGGAATTTTCAAAAGTTGCAGCCAATACTTCTCTATGCTGCTTTTTGAATAGCAAGATTATCTTTTTGTCCTGCGGTAGGTTGCTCACGTTGATAAGTTTGCTTATCTTCATCGGAAATATCAGTTTCTTTATTGGCTTTACGTCCGTCATTATCTCTATCTACTATTACATTAGGAAATGGCGCAGAACAAGAACAAATTTCTGTAACAAAAAATCTCTCGTGTATCTTAATACCACGAACCGTTAGATTAGTTAAGCTAGTAAAAGGAAAATGGCTTTCCAATAATGATGTTGCTTTTGAGTTAATTCCTAATTTCATCAATGAATTTTTGATTTTTTCAAATCCTGCAAATGCAGTTTCATTAGACAAAATTCGTGCCAAAATAAAGGCTTCATTATCGGTGTATTTTTGTGGAAGTTTCAGAGTAACTTTATGATTTTCTTCATCTACTGAATAATGGATTTTGGAAATTTCATGTGGACTGGAAAATGCCAAATGTGCTAATCTAGTAGAGCAAGCATAATAAAAACGGATTATTTCCGTTACTGGAATAATCATGCCGTCTATATAATCATCATGTTGGATTTGTAAACATGAAATTGGTTTTGAATAATCCAGTCTTGATAGTAACTACTGGCGAATTGATTAAGTGTACTTTGTGAAACTGGGCGCAAATTGACTTCAATCATCAAATTATTGTTATTCCCTAGTTTAGATGTAATCGCACCTAAACTATCTATCCGCCACAATTTGTTATCATGTGGAAATTCAGCGATTTCAATAATCGGTTGTTGAGCCATATTTACACCCAGTCGCATTTATCGTTGTTAAATTCGCAAATAGCGATGTTTAGTCGCAAATAGCGTTAGAGTTTACACCTATTGTATTTTTTTGATTAAATTGTGCCTAGAAAAAGAAATTTAATCGGTTAATACAAAAAATTCAGGCAGCCTAAACATTTCAGGCTGCCTGAAAATCATCTCATCAATGATTATAAAGACACGCGACGGAAGTCTTTCAACAAGTTCGCTAAGAATACGGTAAAGCGCATACCTGCCGCACCATCAATCACACGATGGTCAAATGACAAGCTCAATGGACACATTAAACGTGGTTCAAATTCTTTACCATTCCAAACAGGTTTGATTTGCGATTTACAAACGCCCAAAATGGCGACTTCTGGCGCATTTACGATAGGCGTAAAACCCGTACCACCAATACCGCCCAAGCTAGAAATGGTAAAGCAAGCGCCTTGCATTTCTTGTGGTTTCAATTTGCCTTCACGTGCTTTTTTAGACAATTCAGTCAATTCTTGGCTGATTTCTTTTAAGCCTTTTTTGTCCACATCTTTAATTACAGGCACCACCAAGCCGTTTGGCGTATCCGCTGCAAAACCAATGTTGTAGTATTTTTTCAATACCAAATTATCGCCGTCCAAAGATGAATTAAATTCTGGGAAGGCTTTTAATGCAGCTACCGATGCTTTGATGATAAATGCCAATGGAGACACTTTCACACCTGCTTTTTCCCATTCTTTGTTTAGTGTTTTGCGGAATTCTTCCAATTCGGTCATATCTGCGTCTTCATGAACGGTAACATGAGGAATCACCACCCAGTTACGAGACAAGTTTTGACCAGAGATTTTCTTAATACGAGATAACTCTTTAACTTCAATTTCACCAAATTTAGAGAAATCCACTTTTGGCCATGGCAACAAGTCTAAACTACCACCCAAAGATGCGCCAGCTGTCGCTTTGGCACCACCATTTTGCATAACGCCTTTAACAAAAGCTTTAACGTCATCTTGCGTGATACGACCTTTTTCGCCTGTACCTTTAACAGAACCCAAATCCACACCCAATTCACGTGCTAATTTGCGTGTAGAAGGACCGGCGTGCGCGGTTGCAAAAGTTGCCTCGTTAATAGCTGATGCAACTGCGGCAGCAACAGGTGCAGGAGTTGCAACAGGGGCAACTGCTTGTGGCGCAGGGACTGGAGCAGTGGGAGCTGGTGCAGCAGCAGGTTGTGGTGCAACAGTAGGCGCAGAACCTGCACCTGCTACTTCAATAATTAAAGAACCTTCTGAAACTTTATCACCCACTTTAACGTGAACAGCAGTAACCGTACCTGCAACCGTACAAGGTACGTCCATGGTTGCTTTGTCGGTTTCCAATGTAATTAATGTTTGGTCAACCGCAACGGTATCGCCGACTTTAATCTCAACCGCAATCACATCTACATCAGTATGACCACCGATATCAGGAACGGTTACTTTTTGTGCCGCACCAGCAGCGGGTGCAGGTGTCGCAGCAGGAGCTGCCGCTTGTGGCGCAGGGGTAGCGGGAGCTTCACTTGCCGCTGCACCACTTTCAACTAACAAAATTACAGAACCTTCTGAAACTTTATCACCTACTTTTACTTTTACTTCTTTAACCACACCAGCGGCATCAGCAGGCACGTCCATGGTTGCTTTATCGGTTTCTAATGTAATTAATGTTTGGTCAAGACTGATTGTGTCGCCCGCTTTCACTTCTACGGCAATCACATCAACATTTTCATGTCCGCCAATATCGGGGACTTTAATTTCTATCATACTCATAATGGGTTCTTTCTGTTTATTTTAATGAATAATATTCAGAGGGCTTTGAATATCAACGCTTACAAGAATAAGCTGACTGTAATGTTATGGGTGTCAAACCACCTGAACGGTCAATTTCATATACCCTAGCACCGCAAGCTCCACCTTGAATACCCACCACTTCATAATCATGACCTGCTTGGGGCACAAATGATGCTACTTTTCCATTGCATGAACCTTCAATTTGGGTAACGATATGAGTGGGTGTAGTATAAGTTGTGGTTAAACCTATATAGGAGGCTTGAACATTAACAGGTTTATCCGCTTCAACCACAAATTCACGAAATATTGCTTTAGATAATATACCATTTTGTGTACCAATATTTTTGCTAATATCGCTCGCGGGAATACCGATACTACTGCTTTTTGCTGTACCAATCAGAGAACCGAAAGCATCACCCATGCCACCACCCACATTCACTTTGGTGCCACGTTTATTATCATTGCAATCTATACCATGCCACATCAATGTTGGTTTTTGATTTTGTCCATACAAACGCACACGCGCTTGTTTGTTAGCATTGTAATCACTGGTGGGATTGGCTGTAATAGGTGCATTACTAGAACACGCTGATAACACAGTTATAGACAAAGCAGTCAAAATAATTTTTTTCATAAGAAAATCCGTCAATTCGTAAAGAGAATAGCTGTTCAGGTTGCTTGAAATATCTAATCTTTCAATTAACCTGAACAGGTGTTAATTACAATTTCCAACTTGGTTTACGATTTGCATCAATACCGTATTTTTCAATGGCTTGTTGTACGGTTTCTTTGCTCACTTTACCTTGTTTTGCCAATGCGCTTAATGCAGCCACTACAATGCTTGGCGCGTCCACTTCAAAGAATTTACGCAAGTTAGCACGGCTATCAGAACGACCAAAACCGTCTGTACCCAATACGACAAAATCGCCATTTTCTGCAGGAATAGCTGCGCGAATGCGTTCAGGCAGCGCACGAATATAGTCAGTTGCTGCAATCACAGGACCCGCATGACCTTGCAATTGTTGTGTAACAAAAGGTACTTGAGCTTCAGCAGTTGGGTTCAAACGATTATGACGTTCAACTTCCATAAAGTCGCGACCCAATTGTGTAAATGATGGGCAAGACCAAACATCAGCTTCCACACCAAAATCATCTTTCAACAATTGAGCAGCTGCCAACACATCTTCCAAAATCACGCCAGAACCCATTAATTGAACTTTTTTATCGCTGGCTGCACCTTCTTGTAATAAATACATACCTTTGATGATATCGCGTTCAATGTTTTCGCGTTGTGGCATGGCTGGGTGTTTATAGTTTTGGTTCATTACGGTGATGTAGTAATAAACATTTTCATGATTAACATACATACGGCGTAAACCATCATGAACAATTACAGCCAATTCATATTGATAAGTCGGGTCATAAGTAATACAGTTTGGAATCAAATCAGCTTGAATATGGCTATGACCGTCTTCGTGTTGCAAGCCTTCGCCGTTCAATGTTGTACGACCTGCTGTACCACCCAACAAGAAACCACGCGCATTCATATCACCCGCAGCCCATGCCAAATCACCCACACGTTGGAAACCAAACATAGAATAATAAATATAGAATGGAATCATGGTGTAGCGGTTATTCACATAACTGGTTGCGGCAGCCATCCAATCGGCAAATGCACCTGGCTCGTTGATACCTTCTTGCAAGATTTGACCATCAGTTGATTCTTTATAGAACATCAATTGTTCTTTATCTTGAGGGGTGTAGTGCTGACCTTGTGTATTCCAAATACCAAATTGACGGAACATACCCTCCATACCAAATGTACGGCTCTCATCAGGCACGATTGGAACAATCCGTTTACCAATGGTTTTATCTTTCATCAAAGTATTTAAAATACGCACAAATGCCATGGTCGTAGAAAATTCACGTTCGCCTGAACTATCTAGTTGTGCTTGGAATGCGCTTAATTCTGGGATAGGCAAGGTTTCGTTATTAGGATTACGTTTTGGTA
Organism: uncultured Kingella sp.; assembly: GCA_916720425.1. GTDB lineage: Bacteria > Pseudomonadota > Gammaproteobacteria > Burkholderiales > Neisseriaceae > CAKARD01. The sequence continues at coordinate 7,705 of CAKARD010000045.1, forward strand.
AGTAACCACCCAAATCAGAACGGCGACCATGCAAGTAATTGTATTCTGCAGAACCTTCAGCAAATTTAATATAAGGTAATTTACCGCTCTCAATTTGCTCGTCTGTTACAGGGATACTATGGCGATCACGCAAGTGTTTCAATGATTCAATATCCATTTTTTTGGCTTGGTGAACGGTATTTTGTGCTTCACCTGCCGCACCCATGCCGTAACCTTTAATGGTTTTAGCCAAAATCAATGTGGGTTTGCCATTAGGATGGTTTACGGCTTCATAATACGCAGTATACACTTTATCAGGATCATGACCACCGCGATTTAAAGCAAAGACTTCCTCATCGCTCATATCGGCAACTAAGGCTTTTAATTCAGGTGTATTGAAGAAGTGTTCACGAACATAAGCACCATCTTTTGATTTGAATGTTTGGTAATCACCGTCTACGCATTCTTCCATACGTTTACGCAAAGCACCTGTGGTATCTTTTTCTAATAATTTATCCCAACGGCTACCCCAAATCACCTTAATCACATTCCAGCCTGCGCCTTTAAATACCCCTTCGTATTCTTGGATAATTTTACCGTTACCGTTTACAGGGCCGTCCAAACGTTGCAAGTTACAGTTAATCACAAAAATCAAATTATCCAAACCTTCACGCGCAGCAATAGCCAAGGCACCTTGTGATTCAGGTTCAGTCATCTCGCCATCACCACAGAAACACCATACTTTGCGACCTGATGTTTTTTGCAAACCACGAGATTCCAAATATTTCAAGAAACGTGCTTGATAAACCGCCATCAATGGGCCTAAACCCATAGATACAGTTGGAAATTGCCAGAAATTAGACATCAAGTGTGGGTGGGGATAAGAAGACAAACCATCAGTAAACGCTTCTTGACGGAAGTTTTCCAATTGCTCTTCAGTCAAACGACCTTCAATATAAGCACGCGCATAAATACCTGGCGCAGAGTGTCCTTGAATAAACACCATATCGCCTTGTGTACCATCATCATTTTGCGCTTTCCAAAAGTGGTTAAAACCCACATCATATAATGTTGCGCTAGACAAGAATGAACCAATGTGTCCACCCAATTCCAAACCTTTTTTCTGAGCATTCACCACAATTGCCGCATTGTTCCAACGAATCGCTGCACGAATAGCATGTTCTAGATTTTGGTCACCAGGGCATTTATGCTCTTTGCTTGCTGGAATGGTATTCACATAAGGCGTATTAATGCCAACAGGTACATCCACGCCTTTATCGCGAGAAACGCCTAATAATTCTTCTAACAAAAAGCGGGCGCGTTCTACGCCTTCATTGGCAACTACTGATTGAATCGCATCTACCCATTCTTTGGTTTCAATAGGGTCAATATCATTTAATGAGGTTTGAGACATAATGTCTATTCCTTCCAAGATTGAATGAAGTGATGACACTTCGGTTGTTAACAGGTGTATTTTTGCAATCTATATAATAGATGGCAAACTGTTTAATTGTAGCTCTAAACCTATTTTGTAGCAAATTTAGGCGACAGAGGAAATGATTTAAATTAGAGGGAATGAAAAACTGCTTACATATTTTTTTGATGATATATTTGTGGCACAATCTAAACTTTTTTGTTGGGGTGATATGAAAAACCCATCACCAACCAAATCTAAATTATGATTCATAAAATTGTTCCTACAGCGCATTTTTTAGCCAAGTTAGGCTGCTTGTTTGCGCTGATTATGTTAGCACCTATAACGGTAGCATGGTTTTATCAAGATACTGCGTTTACAGTGTTTTGGCATACAGCAGCATTAACGGGCTTATGCTCATTATTATTGTGGCATATAACGGCGCATATTAAACATGAAATGCGTCCGCGCGATGGATTTTCGTTGGTGGTGTTATTGTGGCTATCGTTTGCGGCAGCTGCAGCGTTACCTTTTTATTTTCAGTTGCCTGAAATGTCCTTTACTGATGCCTATTTTGAAGCCATGAGTGGTTTGACCACAACAGGTGCAACAGTGATGAATGATTTGGAACATTTGGAACCTTCACTAAATTTTTGGCGTCACTTGCTAAATTGGCTAGGCGGCATGGGGATTATTGTGTTGGCGGTGGCAATTTTGCCTTTATTAGGTGTGGGCGGGACGCAATTATTTAAGGCAGAAATTACAGGAATTGAAAAGGATAATAAAAATACACCACGTATCTCGCAAACAGCTAAGCGTTTATGGTCGTTTTATTTGGCTTGTACTGTGCTAGTGTGTTTGGCTTTACGTTGGGCAGGCATGACTTGGTTTGATGCGCTTTGTCATGCAATGTCAACTTTTGCGTTGGGTGGTTTTTCTACACATGATAACAGTGTTGCTTATTTTAATTCCTCCATCATTGAATGGGTGATTGTTTTTGCAACCGTGATAGGGGGAATTAATTTTGCCAACCATTTTGTGGCACTAAGACAAAAAAGTTTGTTGGTTTATTGGAGAGATGAAGAAGTTCGCGTGTTATTAGCGGTGTTGCTCACCAGTATCGCTGTGGCCAGTTGGTATTTGTATTACAAAGGGTTTTACAGTTTGCCAGATGCCTTGCGCTATGTGAGTTTTAATTTTGTATCCATTGGATTTGCCAGT
>CAKARD010000046.1 GCA_916720425.1 uncultured Kingella sp.
TATCCAATACCAGTATACAAGAAATAGTACAATATCCCATGAATCAACAATTAATAAAATTAGGATTTAATTTGATCTTTCCTAATCATTTAATTGCACAAGGTTAAACATCAGATGAAAAAAGTTCTTTTTATTTGTTTAGGCAATATTTGCCGTTCTCCTATGGCAGAATATATTTTGCGTGATCTGGCCAAACAGCATGGCATGGATCTAAAAGTAGAAAGTGCTGGAACCAGTGGTTGGCACGATGGCGAAAATATGCATTGCGGCACAGCAGAAATTTTAGATGGAATGCGCATTGATTCACATGGGTTTAGTAGTCGTAAAATCAACAAAAGTGATTTATACAACTTTGACTATTTAATCGTAATGGACGATAACAATCTGCGTGAAGTAGAAAAAGTTTTAGGTCGACACGATAAAATATTTAAAATTACTGATCTCGCACCACAACTAGGATACGACCATGTTCCTGACCCTTGGTACACAGGTAATTTTAATGAAACGCGTGACATTATCTTGACATGTTGCCAAAATCTAATAGAACAAATAGAGAGAAATACATGACCCACAAGCAATTTGCTCCCATTGGTTTGATACTTGGCTGCATCATTTTTGGGTTAGGTAGTGTGATTGTAGCGCATTTAGCGTTGGGTTCATATGCGGTGGCATTTTGGCGTTTATTCGTTGCAGCAATTATTTTTGTGATATTAGCGCGTGTGTTTGCACAAAAGTTTCCCAAAAATAACCATGCGCGTCAGTTTGCTTTATTGTCAGGGGGGTTATTGGGGCTGGATTTATCTTTGTGGCACGAAAGCATACATGCTGTGGGGCCAGGAATTTCAACCGTGCTTAACTGCTTGCAAATTTTTTGGATCACTGCAATTGGCATCGTGTTTTTTAAAGAAAAATTGTCATTGGGACAAATGATGAGTTTATTTTTAGCCATATTGGGTGTTGCCCTAATTGCCAGTCCTGAACTTGGATACAATCAACATGCTTTGTGGGGATTGATATCAGGCATACTATCAGGCTTGATGCTATCTTTATCCATGGTATGCATACGCAAGGTTCACCAAACTGTCCATACACCTATTTTTCCTTTAATGTTTTATGTTAGCTTGGGTGGTATGACCATTTTATTGCCCTTAATGTTTATTTTTAATTTCGATCATTGGCTACCTCAAACATGGAGTCAAATTGGTTGGCTCATTATTTATGGTGCGGTCATGCAATGTTTTGCTTGGGGTATGATTGCCTATTCCATCCCACTTCTGTCATTGGGTTTAGCGGGATTATTATTGCTGGCCGAACCCGTTGCTGCTTTGATAATAGATTTTACTTTTTTACACAAAAACATCAATGTTATACAATGGTGTGGTGCAGCCTTAACACTCTTAGCCATTTATTGGGGTTCAGTGAGTGGCAAAAAGGCATGATAACCCTATAAAAAAAACCAGTACGCTCACGTTGTACTGGTTTTCATTTTATTCACCATTACACCACAATATTCACTAAACGTTTGGGTACTACAATCACTTTTTTCGGTGTTTTTCCTTCCATGAATTTTTGTGCCCCAGCAGTATTTAATGCGGTGGTTTTAATACTGTCTTCATCAGCATCAATGGCAACTTGAATTTTATCGCGTAATTTACCATTAACTTGCACCATCATTTCCACTTCACTTTGTACCAGTGCGTTTTTATCTACGATCAACCATTTTTGTTGCCATAATGCACTATGTGTCAATTCGGCCCACAAAGCTTCAGTAATGTGTGGCACAATGGGAGAGAGTAAAATCAAGACCGCTTCCAAGACTTCACGCGCGACAGTTTGACCTTGTTCACCTGATGTATCAGTTTTATCATATTGATTGAGCAATTCCATCACAGCTGCAATAGCGGTATTAAACTGCTGGCGGCGATCGTAATCATCGCTTACCTTGGCAATGGTGCTGTGTAACTTAAAACGTAAATCTTTTAATGCGGGCGACAAGGCACTGTTATCCCCCGCAAAAACAGCAACATCCGCACCACCTTGTTGAATAAACGCATAGACTGTACGCCATAAACGCGCCAAGAAACGATGTGCGCCTGCCACACCAGTGTCCGACCATTCCAATGATTGTTCAGGCGGAGCAGCAAACATCATAAATAAGCGTGCGGTATCTGCACCATAGATATCAATAATTTGCTGCGGATCAACACCATTGTTTTTGGATTTAGACATTTTTTCTATACCGCCCATAATAACAGGCAAACCATCCGCATTCAAAGTGGCAGCAACAGGACGACTTTTTTCATCTATTTCTACACTCACTTCAGCTGGATTAAACCATTGTTTTTTACCATTATCATTTTCACGATAATATGTAGCTTGCAATACCATGCCTTGTGTGAGTAACTGTTTAAATGGCTCACGCACAGACACAATGCCTTCATCATTCATTAACTTCGTAAAAAATCGCGCATAAAGTAAATGCAATACCGCATGCTCTATGCCCCCAATATATTGGTCAGCTTGTTGCCAATAAGATTGCGCTTGAGGCACAACCATATGCACTTCATCACGAGGCGACATATAACGGAATTGATACCAGCTCGATTCCATAAAAGTATCCATAGTATCTGTTTCACGTTTTGCCGCATGGCCACATTGTGGGCAAGTGGTTTCATAAAACTCAGGCATTTTTGTCAGTGGGGAGGCGGTACCATCGGGAATGACATTTTCTGGGAGAACCACAGGCAAATCTTTTTCTGGCACAGGAACATCACCACAATAATCGCAATGAATAATAGGGATGGGGCAACCCCAATAACGTTGACGTGAAATACCCCAATCACGTAAGCGATATTGAGTTTTGGGTTCGCCTGCATTTTTAGCTTGCAACGCTTTTGCAACTTGTTCAAATGCTGTAGTAAAGTTTAAACCATCAAATGCCCCGCTATTGATTAATACACCATTTTCCTTATCGGCATACCATTCTTGCCACGTATGACTATCAAAAGACTGATGATTAACATCAATAACTTGCTGAATGGGTAGCTGATACTGGTGTGCAAAAGCAAAATCACGTTCATCGTGCGCAGGAACAGCCATCACCGCACCATCGCCATAGCCCCATAAAACATAATTGGCAATCCACACAGGTAATTTTGCACCACTTAACGGATGAATCACATAACGCCCAGTAAATACGCCCTTTTTCTCCATAGTTGCCATATCCGCTTCAGCAACTGAACCTGATTTGCATTCATCAATAAATGCATTAAGTTCAGGCTTATCTGCTGCTGCTGCTGTAGCTAAAGGATGCTCAGCCGCAACAGCAAGATAGGTTGCACCCATCAAGGTGTCAGGGCGTGTAGTGTACACTTGGATAAAATCAGTATCAGTAAGATGTGCGCGGCTGTCTTCTGCCAAAGTAAAACGTACCGTCATACCACGTGATTTACCTATCCAATTACGTTGCATGGTTTTAACTTGTTCTGGCCAATCCAAATCATCTAGATCTTGCAATAAGGCATCAGCATAATCAGTAATACGATAATAATACATTGGAATTTCACGTTTTTCGACCAACGCACCCGAACGCCAGCCGCGTCCATCTATTACTTGTTCATTGGCCAATACGGTATTATCCACAGGATCCCAATTCACTGTACCCAATTTTTTGTATACCAAACCGCGTTGAAATAATTTAGTAAATAACAGTTGTTCCCAACGATAATACTCAGGGCGACAAGTAGCAATTTCACGTGACCAATCCAATGCAAAACCTAAACTTTGCAGTTGTTTGCGCATATAGGCGATATTGTCATATGTCCATTTTGATGGTGCAACATGATTTTGAATAGCAGCATTTTCAGCCGGCATACCAAATGCATCCCAACCCATAGGTTGTAAGACATTATAACCTTGCATTTTTTTGAAACGGCTACGCACATCGCCTATGGTATAATTACGCACATGCCCCATATGCAATTTACCACTAGGATATGGAAACATCGATAAGCAATAAAATTTAGGCAATGATAAATCTTCTGTAGCACAAAATACCTGTTGTTCTTTCCACTGTTGTTGTATTTGAGGTTCAATTAAAGAGGGTTGATATTGTTCTTGCATGATATTTCTTCTGTAATTAAGATTAATGCGACATAATTTGACTTAAAAATTGTTTGGCGCGATCGGTTTTTGGATTGGTGAAAAATTCTTCGGGTGTTGTGTCCTCCAAAATACATCCACCATCAACAAAAATAATACGATCCGCCACTTCACGTGCAAAGCCCATTTCATGGGTAACACACATCATAGTCATACCCGATTGCGCCAAATCTTTCATCACTTTTAGCACTTCTCCTACCATTTCTGGGTCTAACGCAGAAGTGGGTTCATCAAACAACATCACCGTTGGTTGCATGGCCAAACCACGTACAATAGCAACACGTTGCTGTTGTCCGCCTGATAATTGTGCCGGAAACGCATCTTTTTTATATGCCAAACCTACTTTATCCAATAATGCCAACGCCATTTGTTCCGCTTCAGCCTGATTCATTCCCTTCACTTTAATGGGTGAAAGGGTAATATTCTGCAATACAGTCAAATGAGGGTATAAATTAAAGTGTTGAAAAACAAAGCCTACTTCGGTACGAATTTTATTAAGATCGGTGTTGGGATCAGTAACATTGACACCATCCACCCAAATTTCACCCGATGCAATGGTTTCTAATTGGTTAACCGTTCGGATGAGCGTGGATTTACCACTACCTGAAGGGCCACACACAACCACCACTTCGCCTTGTTTAATATCCAAATTCACACCATTAATAACATGTAAGTCTTTAAAATATTTGTGAACATCTTTAAAGCTTACCATGATTTTGTCTTGATTGATTATGGTCATTGAAAGTTCTCTTTAATAAAAAAATTTTTGTAAATCTTGAGCAATTTGTACTTGTTGTTTGGCATCTAAACCACGCTCCTCTACCACCACTTTAGCGTAACCTGTGCCATTTTTATTTTGCACAACATAAACTACCGTACGTGGTGCATGTGTATATTGACAAACATAATAAACATCATCAGCTTCAATTAAAGTATAAGTTTGATTTTGAAATATTTTATTATTTGGATTCGCACAAACAACCAATGCAACCAGCAATGTAAAACACATTGTTAAAAGTCAATACACTTTTGAGTTCCCTTTGATTAGGATTGATTAATCCTACTCTTTACCTAGCACAACAGCCATTTAAAATTAATTTTTATTTAGCAAATAGTTAGATAATTTCACAAACAGCTCGGGTGCCAGTTCTTGAGCACGTTGTTTAGGATCAATGCCACAATGTCTTAAATCCTCATCACTAGCAATAGGTTTTAAATTATTGTGTATGGTTTTTCGTCTTTGATGAAAAGCATCACGTACCAAATTAGCAAAATGAGTTAAATCCTGAGCTTGACCAATACGATGGCGTACAGGAATCATCCGTATCACTGCAGAATCAACTTTAGGCGGTGGGGTAAAGCTCTCAGGCGGCACATCAAGTAAATATTCCATATCAAAATAATATTGCAACATCACACTTAATCGCCCATAATCATTACTATTTGGTATAGCAATCATGCGCTTAACCACTTCTTTTTGCAACATAAAATGCATATCTATCACATCATCAGCAATTTGACTCAAATGAAACAGCAAGGGCGTAGAAATATTATAAGGCAAATTACCAACAATTTTTTTGCGTCCTTGTATACTATTGAAATCAAACTGCAACACATCACCAGCATGAATAATGAGTTTGTTAGAAAAAGGTTGTTGTTGCAAATAAGTGATAATATCGCGATCAATTTCGCATACGTGCAATTGTTTAAGTTCACGTGTTAAAGGTTCAGTAATCGCAGCCAAACCTGGCCCAATCTCTATCACCATATCATCAGGCTGTGGGCGAACAGCACGTACAATAGCATTAATAATAGATCGATCTTGTAAAAAATTTTGCCCAAAACGTTTGCGAGCTTGATGTTGTGTCATGGCCTGTCTATTCTAAAATGATGCGACAATTATATCGCACGAATAAAGGGATTATACTGCTTTTCATGTCCAATTGTGGTATCGCGCCCATGACCTGAAATAACACGTGTATCATCAGGTAGAACGTATAATTTTTGTTGGATATTGCGGAGTAAATCAGCATGATTGCCACGAGGAAAATCGGTGCGCCCAATACTTTCATAAAACAGCACATCACCCGCGATCAGTAATTTTTCACTGGCGCAATAAAAAACCACATGTCCTGGAGTGTGCCCAAAAACATGTAATACATCAAAATGATATCGTCCTATGGTTAAAATTTCACCTTCTTGTGCATAACGCGTGGGAACAAAAGCAGGGCAAAGAGGAAAACCATAGGCCACCGTAGTCTCAGGTAAACCATCTAACAAGAACTGATCATCTGAATGTGGTCCAATAATTGGTACAGCACATTGTTTTAATAACATAGGCACGCCACCAGCATGATCCAAATGTCCATGTGTAAGCCACACCTCAGTAAGATTGAGCTGTCGCTTTGATACTTCTTCAAGCAAAAAATCAACCTCTCCCCCGACATCAATTAAAACTGCTTGATGGTTCTCATCGTCCCATAACAATGTGCAATTTTGCCGAAAAGCAGTAACAGGAAATAATTCTATTTGTAAAGCCATACTTGTATTTAAATAAATGTTAAAAAATCGGTTTTAGCACAATTTTTGGATGACTAAGACTGATATAGTACAGCATAATTGCACATTTACCTAAACTTAATCAATGCAAAAGGACGTGTTAAACACGCCCTAATATTTGAGCACCTATACACTCCAATCATGATTCTGTAGCAATTTTAGGCTTACGGCCACGTTTGGTTGTAATGGTAGTGGTTGTGCTACTAGTAGATTTAGCACTATTACCACCACGCATTAAATCAAAAAAATCATCATTATTCTTAGTTTTTTTAACTTTATCTAACAAAAACTCCGCCGCTTCTATATCGTCCATAGGGTGAATCACTCGGCGCAATGCCCACATTTTTTGCAACTGATCTGCAGGCACCAACAATTCTTCCCGGCGCGTGCCTGATTTATTAATATTGATGGCTGGGAAAACACGTTTTTCAGCAAGTCGGCGTTCCAAGTTCAACTCCATATTACCTGTACCTTTAAATTCCTCAAAAATCACATCATCCATGCGACTACCTGTATCCACCAATGCTGTTGCAATAATGGTTAACGATCCCCCTTCTTCAGTATTACGTGCTGCACCAAAAAAGCGTTTAGGGCGATGAAGTGCGTTAGCATCTACACCACCCGTTAGCACTTTGCCCGATGTAGGAACAACTGTATTATAAGCACGTGCCAAACGCGTAATACTGTCTAGCAAAATCACCACATCTTTTTTGTGTTCCACCATACGTTTAGCTTTTTCAATAACCATTTCTGCTACTTGCACATGACGCTGTGCTGGCTCATCAAAAGTAGAAGACACCACTTCACCACGCACACTACGAGTCATTTCAGTCACTTCTTCTGGGCGCTCATCAATCAACAATACAATTAATTCTACATCAGGATAATTGGTAGTAATCGCATGAGCGATATTTTGTAACATCATGGTTTTACCTGTTTTAGGAGGCGCAACCAATAAGGCACGTTGTCCCAAACCAATGGGGGAAATTAAATCAATAATACGACCCGTCAGATTATTATTATCCATTTTATCGCATTCTAATTTAATTTGTTCAGTAGGAAAGAGAGGAGTAAGATTTTCGAATAAAATTTTATGACGACAATGTTCTGGGTGATCACCATTTACGCTATCCAAACGTACCAATGCAAAATATTTTTCATCATTTTTTGGAACGCGTACTGTACCTTCAATGGTATCACCCGTATGCAAATTAAAGCGGCGAATTTGGTGCGGAGAAACATAAATATCATCAGGACAAGCTAAATAAGAAGTATTTGGGCTACGTAAAAAACCATAACCATCAGGCAAGGTTTCCAGTGTACCTCTACAAATAAATTCTTGCCCATCTTTCATCATCTCGCGCACAATAGCAAAAACAAGGTCTTGTTTACGTAAACGATTGGCATTTTCAATGCCCATTTGTTCAGCTTGAGCCAGTAATTCAGTAATATGTTTGGTTTGAAGTTCAGATACGTGCATAATGTTTAGATAAAAAATGCGATTGAGAGAATACTCGCAAGGGTTAGTAAAAATAAGGATGAAATTAGCCTGAAATGGCATATTAAAGATTTTTTTATGATTTAATCACAGATAATTTTATTTGTCAATAATAACAATCTTACAACATTAAAACAGTAACGAAATCTAATATCATTCGTTACTGTTTTAATCAAAGGTATTATTTTTTAACGGCTAATATGCATATCAAATACTGCACCAGAAGACATGCGGCATTCACCCTTGCCTATTGTAGTAGAATTCATAGCGTAGTTACAAGCAATATAACGACCACTAGGCGCACTACCATTAGCTGTACCGCGTCTTGAGTTGGCTTCACGTGTCGCATCACCAGAAAAATTCTCTCCACCAATATAAGCATTAAAACGACCATGGCCTACTTGATCTACACTCACGGTTGCAGAAGCAGCACCCATGCGTTGGGCTTCAGCATTAACAGGATAAAGTCTAGCTTGCAAGATATTTACATTATTGTTCACATTTTGCGCCGTATTATTGGTAGATGCCACCACTCTTGTACTCTTACTGGCTGGTACAACATAACAAGCACTCAAAGCAACACTTAATAAAGCCATAACGGCCAATCTAACTGTCATCATAATCCTATTTCTCCTAATCTTGCTGAATAGTAACATTAGTGCCAGGCGCAGGCTGAACGATATAGCATGCACTTAACGTTGATAATACTAAACACGCCAATAATAATTTACATACTCTCATTATGTTCCCCTCACAATTAAAGTATTCATTTTAACCAGCTTAAAGAAAAAATAAAAGCCCTTATGCATTCCATTGCCAGTGCCTTTGATATGCGCCTAATACTGCATTAGGATACTTATTACTCCCCAAACTGCCATTATACCGCGCCAAAGCACGATATAAATCATCGTTTTCCAAATTATTATAATGGCGTAAAATCGTACAACCATATCGCAAATTAGTGCGGATATCAAATAGATTATGGTTAGGACTCCCAATATAGCGTTGCCAAAATGGCATTACCTGCATTAAACCTTTTGCACCCACACTGCTAATAGCATATTGTCTAAATGCGCTTTCCACTTCAATTAGACCTAATATTACTTGTGGATTCAGTCCTGCCCGCGTGGCTTCATATTGAATCATAATCAGTAAACGCCGACGCATTAATTCATTATCTACAAAACGGGTTAAACGTACCGACATTTCATTAAGCCAACGTTGACCATCAGATTGTTGCTGAAACACCAAGTGTGGTGGACTAGCATGTTCTACAGATTGGCGCATAATGCTGGCTACATCGTCAGATAATGTTTCTTCACGTTGTGCTCCAGCAACCACCCACGATGGTAACAATGAAGTAGCAGTAGACAATAAAATATTACGACGTGATAAATTTATCATAATTAAAAAATCTTTGTATCAAGACTATCTTTACATACTATTTTATATAAAAAACAGCCTTACACTTTTAAATGAAGGCTGTTCTTAAATATTGGTGCCCGAAACCGGAATCGAACCGGTACGCTCGTTTTAGGAGCGACGGATTTTAAGTCCGTTGTGTCTACCAATTCCACCACTCGGGCA
>CAKARD010000047.1 GCA_916720425.1 uncultured Kingella sp.
TCGCCAAACCCTCATATCTTCCCCCTGAGTTTTATCCCTCAGGGGGATACTTTTTTTTATGGTATAAATAAGGTAGAATTACTCCTCTTTAGTTAACGTGAAAGATTTTTATGCTTAAAAAAGTTTTATTTTTATTTATTTCTCTGTTAAGTTTTTCTTTTTCTTTAGCAATAGTGAATATCAATACTGCTAGTGAAACCGAGTTGCAAACCCTAAAAGGTATTGGTGCGAAAAAAGCAGCTGCTATCATCGAATATCGCAATAAAAATGGCCTATTCAAAAGTGTGGATGAATTGACAAATGTGAGTGGAATTGGTGAAAAAACAGTACAGAAATTACGTAGTGAAATAACTGTGACTAACACAATCCCTACACGTAATCAACCTCAATCACCAGTAAAATCCGCACCTACTCCTGCGACTATTGATAAAAAATAAGAGTTTATCATGCAAGATATAATTTTACCTCCTGCAACATTAGGTATTTTAGGCGGTGGGCAGTTAGGTATGATGTTTACTATAGCAGCTAAATCTATGGGCTATCATGTGATTGTCTTAGATCCTGACCCTTTTGCATCTGCTGCTATGTTTGCAGATAAACATTTATGTGCGCCATTTAACGATGAAAAATCATTGTTAGAATTATCACAATGTGCTGCTGTCACGACAGAATTTGAAAATATTGATGCTCAAGCTATGAATAACTTGGCTGAATATACGCGAGTTTCTCCAAGCGGGCAATGTGTTGCTATTGCACAAAATCGTATTTTAGAAAAATCGTGGATTCGTCAAGCTAATTTAGCAACTACCCCATATCAAAAAATTCTAAATTTAGAAGATATTAACGAACAATCTGTTAATTATTTACCAGGCATATTGAAAACCGCAACTTTAGGTTATGATGGTAAGGGACAAATTAAGGTTGATACTTTGGATGATATACGTGAGGCATTCATTCAGCATGGTCAAGTGGCATGTGTATTAGAAAAAAAAGTGGATTTGCGTGCAGAGATATCAGTTATTGTATGTCGCTTGAATGATGAACAAATTGTGACTTTTGATCCTGTAGAGAATCATCATATTGATGGAATTTTAGCGTATTCTATTGTACCTGCACGTTTACCTGACTCGTTATTAGAACAAGCACGGCAAATGGCAATATGTTTAGCAAATAAACTAGATTATGTGGGTGTTTTAGCAGTAGAAATGTTTGTTGTGGGAGAGGACGAGCAATTATTGATTAATGAAATTGCACCGCGTCCACATAATAGTGGGCATCATACAATTAATGCATGCATAAGTAGCCAATTTGAACAACAAGTGCGTTTAATGTGTGGTTTGCCCCCTGCTGATACAAGTTTGTTAAGTCCTTGTTGTATGGCAAATATTTTAGGTAATGTGTGGGGAGTTGATGGTTCTGAACCCAATTGGGTACATTTACTGAGCGATACACGTACACATTTGCATTTGTATGGTAAAAAGGTGGCACGATTAGGACGTAAAATGGGACACTTTACGATTTTAGCAGATTCTGCGCTGTTGGCATATGAAACCGCACAAGAATTACATAGAACATTAAGAATGAAATAATGCTGAAATAGTAATAAATCAGATTCCATATTTATTTGCTCTTAAAAATTAGGAAAATATACAATGTCAGTTATTATTCACACACCTGAAGAAATTGAAAAAATGCGTGAGTTGGGGCGCTTAGTTGCAGAAGCACTGGATTATATTGGTGATTTTGTAAAACCTGGTATCACGACTAATGAATTAGATAAATTAGTTTATGACTATCATGTGAATGTGCAAGGAGGTTATCCAGCGCCTTTGCATTATGGTAACCCACCTTATCCAAAATCTTGTTGTACTTCAGTTAATCATGTGATTTGTCATGGTATTCCTGATGATAAACCTTTGAAAGAAGGGGATATTATCAATATTGATTTGACAATTAAAAAAGATGGTTGGCATGGAGACAGTAGTCGCATGTTTGCTGTAGGTAAGATTTCACCACAAGCACAGCGATTGATTGATGTTACGCATGATGCCATGATGGCTGGAATTGCTCAAGTTAAAGCTGGTACTACTTTGGGTGATATTGGTTATGCTTGCCAAAATGTCGCAGAAAATGCGGGTTATTCAGTAGTACAAGAGTTCTGTGGTCATGGTATTGGGCGTGATTTTCATTGTGAACCTCAAGTATTGCATTATGGAAGACGTAATCAGGGCCTAAAATTAAAAGCAGGTATGATTTTTACTATTGAGCCAATGATTAATCAGGGTAAACGTGATTTGCGTATTTTAGGTGATGGATGGACAGTAGTTACCAAGGATCGTAAATTGTCTGCGCAATGGGAACATGAAGTATTGGTTACAGAGACAGGATTTGAAATTTTAACTATTTCTCCACGCACAGGTCGCCCATAAGGTGATTTTATGATTTATCTAAAAAACTTGATTTATTGGTTTATTCTGTTGCTTTCTATGCCATTTTTATTTGTCTTCGCACTGTTAGCTGCACCCTTTCCTAAGGGTATTCATTATGTGGGTAAACAGTGGTCAGCCATGCTTCTGTGGATTTTAGAACACATTATTGGTTTGCGTTATGTGGTACGGGGAATAGAAAATATTCCTAGTACACCTTCGATCATTTGTTCCAAACATCAAAGTGGTTGGGAAACGTTAGCATTGCAGCAAATTTTCCCATTTCAAACCTATGTGGCAAAAAAAGAATTGTTTCATATTCCATTTTTTGGTTGGGCTTTAAAAATGGGTGGGGCGATTGGGATTGATCGTAAAGCTGGAGCAAAGGCAACGAAGGTGCTATTAGAACAAGGTTTGGCACGAAAAAGAGAAGGCTTGTGGATTGTAATTTTTCCTGAAGGCACACGTATGCCTGTGGGTAAACGCGGGCGTTATAAGTTAGGTGGTGCGCGTATGGCAAAAATGTTTGAGATGGATATTGTACCTGTGGCATTAAATAGTGGTGTATTTTGGGCACGTAATGCATTTTTAAAATATCCAGGTGTCATAGAAGTGGTGATTGGCCAACCCATTTCTTATAAGTTGGGTGATGAAGCAACGCTTATGCATGAATGTGAAACATGGATTGAAACACAGCAATTAATGTTGCCAACTCAAAGAAATAAACTTGAGTAGATGATCAGTTCTCCCCATTTACCTACAATATTGGTTATAAGGATAAATAATGAAAAAAACACTATTAGTAATTTTAATTAGTACACTGGCAATCAGTGCTTGTAATAAATCACCTAATACTGCGGAACCCATTCAAAAATTACCCGAAACCACCGAGTTTGTAAAAAAAATAGAAGCACCTAAATCAGATGGTTCAATTGCAATGTTATTGCCTGATTTTGCTGCTTTAGTGGCGCAAGAGGGTGGTGCGGTCGTCAATATTCAAGCGGTCAGTGATAACGCATTTTCGTCTAATGAACCAAGCACTTCGGATGATCCGTTTTCTGAATTTTTTAAACGTTTCATTCCTAATTCACCTGAATTTTCACAAGAGGAAAGTGAAGCAAATTTTGGCTCTGGTTTTATTATTAGTACTGATGGTTATATTTTAACCAATGCACACGTGGTTAAAGGCAGAGAGAATATTAAAATTGCTTTGAATGATAAGCGTGAATTTTATGCAAAATTGGTTGGTTTAGATGATAAATCAGATGTAGCATTATTAAAAATTGATGCAGACCATTTGCCAGTAGCAAAAATTGGTAATCCCAATGAATTAAAATCAGGTGAATGGGTAGCAGCGATTGGTGCGCCGTTTGGTTTTGATAATAGTGTTACGGCTGGAATTGTATCAGCAAAAAACCGAACCTTACCTAATGAAACTTATACTCCTTTTATTCAAACCGATGTCGCAATTAATCCAGGTAATTCAGGCGGCCCATTATTTAACTTACGTGGACAAGTCGTCGGAATTAACTCTCAAATTTATAGTCGTAGTGGTGGCTTTATGGGAATATCTTTTGCTATTCCCATTGATGTTGCGATGAATGTAGCTGAACAGCTTAAAGCAACGGGAAAAGTGCAACGTGGACAGTTAGGTGTGATTATTCAAGAAGTTAGCTATGATTTGTCTAAATCATTTGGTTTGGATAAGCCAACAGGTGCTTTAGTTGCACGGGTTGTTCCTAATAGTCCTGCTGAAAAAGGAGGCATACAAGTGGGCGATATTATTCGTAGTGTGAATAATGAAGAAGTCCGATCATCTAGTGATTTACCATTAACCATTGGTGCATTAGCTCCTGGAAAAGAAGTAAAATTGGGCATCTGGCGAAAAGGAAAAATGCTAGAAACTATAGTTGTTTTGGGCGAACAAAATAATTTTGAAAATAATCATGATCGCAATGAAATGCAATTATTGAATAGTTTAGGTGGCTTTGAATTTCCAGCGGCGCAATTGAATATAGAATTGGAAAGTAATGGTGACAAGCGTGCATTAGTTGTCCGTCAGGCATTGGGGCTTTCCGCGCGTGCAGGATTAAAACGTGGTGATATTTTGGTTGAAATTGCTGGAAAAGAAGTACATACGCAAAAAGATTTTGAAGATGCTATTAAGGCGGCGGGTAAAAATATTCCGATATTAGTCAATAGAGGTGGGAACATGCTGTTTTTAGCTTTAGTATTGCCAGAATAAGCAAAATATAAAAAACAGCCCAAGATATCTTGGGCTGTTTTTTATATTTTGCTTATTCTGGCAATACTAAAGCTAAAAACAGCATGTTCCCACCTCTATTGACTAATATCGGAATATTTTTACCCGCCGCCTTAATAGCATCTTCAAAATCTTTTTGCGTATGTACTTCTTTTCCAGCAATTTCAACCAAAATATCACCACGTTTTAATCCTGCACGCGCGGAAAGCCCCAATGCCTGACGGACAACTAATGCACGCTTGTCACCATTACTTTCCAATTCTATATTCAATTGCGCCGCTGGAAATTCAAAGCCACCTAAACTATTCAATAATTGCATTTCATTGCGATCATGATTATTTTCAAAATTATTTTGTTCGCCCAAAACAACTATAGTTTCTAGCATTTTTCCTTTTCGCCAGATGCCCAATTTTACTTCTTTTCCAGGAGCTAATGCACCAATGGTTAATGGTAAATCACTAGATGATCGGACTTCTTCATTATTCACACTACGAATAATATCGCCCACTTGTATGCCTCCTTTTTCAGCAGGACTATTAGGAACAACCCGTGCAACTAAAGCACCTGTTGGCTTATCCAAACCAAATGATTTAGACAAATCATAGCTAACTTCTTGAATAATCACACCTAACTGTCCACGTTGCACTTTTCCCGTTGCTTTAAGCTGTTCAGCTACATTCATCGCAACATCAATGGGAATAGCAAAAGATATTCCCATAAAGCCACCACTACGACTATAAATTTGAGAGTTAATTCCGACGACTTGTCCACGTAAGTTAAATAATGGGCCGCCTGAATTACCTGGATTAATTGCGACATCGGTTTGAATAAAAGGAGTATAAGTTTCATTAGGTAAGGTTCGGTTTTTTGCTGATACAATTCCAGCCGTAACACTATTATCAAAACCAAACGGCGCACCAATCGCTGCTACCCATTCACCTGATTTTAATTCATTGGGATTACCAATTTTTGCTACTGGCAAATGGTCTGCATCAATTTTTAATAATGCTACATCTGATTTATCATCTAAACCAACCAATTTTGCATAAAATTCACGCTTATCATTCAAAGCAATTTTAATATTCTCTCTGCCTTTAACCACGTGTGCATTGGTTAAAATATAACCATCAGTACTAATAATAAAACCAGAGCCAAAATTTGCTTCACTTTCCTCTTGTGAAAATTCAGGTGAATTAGGAATGAAACGTTTAAAAAATTCAGAAAACGGATCATCCGAAGTGCTTGGTTCATTAGACGAAAATGCGTTATCACTGACCGCTTGAATATTGACGACCGCACCACCCTCTTGCGCCACTAAAGCAGCAAAATCAGGCAATAACATTGCAATTGAACCATCTGATTTAGGTGCTTCTATTTTTTTTACAAACTCGGTGGTTTCGGGTAATTTTTGAATGGGTTCCGCAGTATTAGGTGATTTATTACAAGCACTGATTGCCAGTGTACTAATTAAAATTACTAATAGTGTTTTTTTCATTATTTATCCTTATAACCAATATTGTAGGTAAATGGGGAGAACTGATCATCTACTCAAGTTTATTTCTTTGAGTTGGCAACATTAATTGCTGTGTTTCAATCCATGTTTCACATTCATGCATAAGCGTTGCTTCATCACCCAACTTATAAGAAATGGGTTGGCCAATCACCACTTCTATGACACCTGGATATTTTAAAAATGCATTACGTGCCCAAAATACACCACTATTTAATGCCACAGGTACAATATCCATCTCAAACATTTTTGCCATACGCGCACCACCTAACTTATAACGCCCGCGTTTACCCACAGGCATACGTGTGCCTTCAGGAAAAATTACAATCCACAAGCCTTCTCTTTTTCGTGCCAAACCTTGTTCTAATAGCACCTTCGTTGCCTTTGCTCCAGCTTTACGATCAATCCCAATCGCCCCACCCATTTTTAAAGCCCAACCAAAAAATGGAATATGAAACAATTCTTTTTTTGCCACATAGGTTTGAAATGGGAAAATTTGCTGCAATGCTAACGTTTCCCAACCACTTTGATGTTTGGAACAAATGATCGAAGGTGTACTAGGAATATTTTCTATTCCCCGTACCACATAACGCAAACCAATAATGTGTTCTAAAATCCACAGAAGCATGGCTGACCACTGTTTACCCACATAATGAATACCCTTAGGAAAGGGTGCAGCTAACAGTGCGAAGACAAATAAAAATGGCATAGAAAGCAACAGAATAAACCAATAAATCAAGTTTTTTAGATAAATCATAAAATCACCTTATGGGCGACCTGTGCGTGGAGAAATAGTTAAAATTTCAAATCCTGTCTCTGTAACCAATACTTCATGTTCCCATTGCGCAGACAATTTACGATCCTTGGTAACTACTGTCCATCCATCACCTAAAATACGCAAATCACGTTTACCCTGATTAATCATTGGCTCAATAGTAAAAATCATACCTGCTTTTAATTTTAGGCCCTGATTACGTCTTCCATAATGCAATACTTGAGGTTCACAATGAAAATCACGCCCAATACCATGACCACAGAACTCTTGTACTACTGAATAACCCGCATTTTCTGCGACATTTTGGCAAGCATAACCAATATCACCCAAAGTAGTACCAGCTTTAACTTGAGCAATTCCAGCCATCATGGCATCATGCGTAACATCAATCAATCGCTGTGCTTGTGGTGAAATCTTACCTACAGCAAACATGCGACTACTGTCTCCATGCCAACCATCTTTTTTAATTGTCAAATCAATATTGATAATATCCCCTTCTTTCAAAGGTTTATCATCAGGAATACCATGACAAATCACATGATTAACTGAAGTACAACAAGATTTTGGATAAGGTGGGTTACCATAATGCAAAGGCGCTGGATAACCTCCTTGCACATTCACATGATAGTCATAAACTAATTTATCTAATTCATTAGTCGTGATACCAGGTTTTACAAAATCACCAATATAATCCAGTGCTTCTGCAACTAAGCGCCCCAACTCACGCATTTTTTCAATTTCTTCAGGTGTGTGAATAATAACTGACATTGTATATTTTCCTAATTTTTAAGAGCAAATAAATATGGAATCTGATTTATTACTATTTCAGCATTATTTCATTCTTAATGTTCTATGTAATTCTTGTGCGGTTTCATATGCCAACAGCGCAGAATCTGCTAAAATCGTAAAGTGTCCCATTTTACGTCCTAATCGTGCCACCTTTTTACCATACAAATGCAAATGTGTACGTGTATCGCTCAGTAAATGTACCCAATTGGGTTCAGAACCATCAACTCCCCACACATTACCTAAAATATTTGCCATACAACAAGGACTTAACAAACTTGTATCAGCAGGGGGCAAACCACACATTAAACGCACTTGTTGTTCAAATTGGCTACTTATGCATGCATTAATTGTATGATGCCCACTATTATGTGGACGCGGTGCAATTTCATTAATCAATAATTGCTCGTCCTCTCCCACAACAAACATTTCTACTGCTAAAACACCCACATAATCTAGTTTATTTGCTAAACATATTGCCATTTGCCGTGCTTGTTCTAATAACGAGTCAGGTAAACGTGCAGGTACAATAGAATACGCTAAAATTCCATCAATATGATGATTCTCTACAGGATCAAAAGTCACAATTTGTTCATCATTCAAGCGACATACAATAACTGATATCTCTGCACGCAAATCCACTTTTTTTTCTAATACACATGCCACTTGACCATGCTGAATGAATGCCTCACGTATATCATCCAAAGTATCAACCTTAATTTGTCCCTTACCATCATAACCTAAAGTTGCGGTTTTCAATATGCCTGGTAAATAATTAACAGATTGTTCGTTAATATCTTCTAAATTTAGAATTTTTTGATATGGGGTAGTTGCTAAATTAGCTTGACGAATCCACGATTTTTCTAAAATACGATTTTGTGCAATAGCAACACATTGCCCGCTTGGAGAAACTCGCGTATATTCAGCCAAGTTATTCATAGCTTGAGCATCAATATTTTCAAATTCTGTCGTGACAGCAGCACATTGTGATAATTCTAACAATGATTTTTCATCGTTAAATGGCGCACATAAATGTTTATCTGCAAACATAGCAGCAGATGCAAAAGGGTCAGGATCTAAGACAATCACATGATAGCCCATAGATTTAGCTGCTATAGTAAACATCATACCTAACTGCCCACCGCCTAAAATACCTAATGTTGCAGGAGGTAAAATTATATCTTGCATGATAAACTCTTATTTTTTATCAATAGTCGCAGGAGTAGGTGCGGATTTTACTGGTGATTGAGGTTGATTACGTGTAGGGATTGTGTTAGTCACAGTTATTTCACTACGTAATTTCTGTACTGTTTTTTCACCAATTCCACTCACATTTGTCAATTCATCCACACTTTTGAATAGGCCATTTTTATTGCGATATTCGATGATAGCAGCTGCTTTTTTCGCACCAATACCTTTTAGGGTTTGCAACTCGGTTTCACTAGCAGTATTGATATTCACTATTGCTAAAGAAAAAGAAAAACTTAACAGAGAAATAAATAAAAATAAAACTTTTTTAAGCATAAAAATCTTTCACGTTAACTAAAGAGGAGTAATTCTACCTTATTTATACCATAAAAAAAAGTATCCCCCTGAGGGATAAAACTCAGGGGGAAGATATGAGGGTTTGGCGA
>CAKARD010000048.1 GCA_916720425.1 uncultured Kingella sp.
ATCACTTTCAGTACGTTTATTGACCAGTTGAATTAATTGCCAAGAACGTCCCGAGCGTAACGGAATACTAAACTGATTCACTTGTAATTGATGCAAGATTTTTTCGGCATTTTCTGGCAAAATATCGTCACTCACTTCCATCAATCCACCATTACTGGCCGCAACTTCTTGTGAATAACGTTTTGCTAATGTTGCAAAATCACTCCCTTGTTCAATAGCCTGAGCAATTTGTTTTAAGCGATTTTCTACTGCTGGCATATTGGCTTCACTATCGGCGTTGAGAATAATACGACGTATTGTATAAACAGTGTATGGTTCACCTTGTGGTATATGGCCTTTTTTGATTAGATCATCAATTTGATTATCGCTAATTTTAATATTAGCATTCATATCAGATAACATATATTCTATTAACATATCTTTAGCAACTTCGGTACGATATGTATCACGGGTATAACCAAAATGACGTGCTTGAGCATACAATGCTTCTACAGTCGTATGACCTTCACTAGCGCGGCGTTGTAATTCTTGATCAATGCCTTCTTGAGTAACACGTAAATTCTGTTGTCGCGCGGCATCTGCCAATAACGCCCGCTCTATCAACCGTTCTTTGGCTACTTGGATAAATTGTGCATCAGATACCCCTTGATTACCATCACGACTTTTAAGTTCGCGTACCATACGATTCATATCGCTATAAGTAATAATGCTGGCATTGACTTCGGCAACAATACTATTGAGTGGCTTAATTTCAGCAGATACCGAGCCAAAAGCTAAACTTAAAATCAGCGCAAACAGTGTTTTTTTCATTCTAAGATCCTTTTAATATTGATTAACATTGTTGGTTTTATGATACCCTGGAATACCCAAACGCAATGCCTCATAAGGGTCATTACCTAAAGTACTGATATCTTTCAATTGCAAAGTGAAAAATATGGCCGTACTGTGTTTGTTTAAACTACTAACGTAACGTTGTGCCACAAAACTGCTACTCCAACAACCACAGGGGTTTTTATATTCTAAACCTATGGTTTGTTCCAATGGCACATGAGGTTTTAAGCTGTAATTCCATCGCCCTACTGCATACCAATTTTGGTTAATTGGCCATTGAGCTGCCAAATCGATATGTTTGAGTTTATCATAAAATCCCGTGTAGATTTCTTCACTTCGTCCATATTTATATCGTATACTCAACACCTTACCTGCTTCAGGATTATAGCGTATCCCCGCATCAAAACGTTGGGTTTTACTGGTACTTTCACTCCAATGCCATTGAGCATCTGTCCACCAGTTTTTGGCAATACGCCCACCAAAAAATCCAACAAAATCACTTTTTTTGCGTGGTGTCGTGTCTAAACTGCCATCCAACAAAACTTTATCATAGATAAAATAATACTTCTGTCCTACCCCTGCACGAAAATATTCTTCTCCTCGTTCACCATCTAACAGGCGTGTTTGCAAACCAACACTCACACTATTACTGGCATTGATTCGATCGTTGCCTGAATAAATATTCTCACGGAATAATTGATCATAACTAAAATTATTTTGTGTGGTATCAAAATTCGGTAAATCATTTTGTGATTTGGTTGGAATATAGTTATAAAACAATCGTGGTTCTAGTGTTTGGATAAATGTCTTGCCCCCTGCCAAGTTAAATAATCGGGTTTGTCGCTCTAAATTTATCCCACTATCTACATTAATAATCGGTAGAATGCGCGATGCAGTACGCTCATGTAGCCCCCCATCTTTACTGTTATCCAACCAATAACGCGTCGCATGAACACCCATTTTAGGGCGTACATAACCCCAAGTATTATGAAAATCCCATTTTATACTTGGATAAAACACTGTGCGTTCTGCATTTTGCTGATTATCACTTTGGCTTTGAAAATGGGTAAACTGACCAAATAAATTAATATCCGCATTGCCCACAGTTTTGGCCCAATTGACTGATAGTCGTGGAAAAATTGCGTAAGGTTCTGATTTTAAACCATTACTATCACGCAACGCTTGGTATTTTTGCACCAATAATTGTGCATTTAGGGTTTCACTAAACACTTTTGGACTATAATTGAGCCATGCACTACGGCTTAGATTCACATTTTCTGCAATCTCATTACGCCCCGTAAAATCACGAAAATAATCATCATCACTGGCTTGATTAAAATCTATACCCGCTGATAAAGTGGAGGTGATTTTTTGCTGATGCTGGGCGTGTACAATATAACGGTTATCATATTCACTATCAGCATCATGTGGTAAATATTCTCCCACAATAGAACCATAGTATTTGGGTTGCAAATAACGAAATTCGCCACCCAAAGTTGCACCACGATCTGCCATAAACCCTGGAGTTAGAGTCAAATCATAATTAGGGGCAAGATTAAAATAATAAGGAAGCTTAATTGTTGTGCCATTACTACCTGTGGACAAAGTGGGAAATAAGAAGCCACTTTTGCGTTGCCCGTTAATGGGAAAATCCACCCAAGGTGTGTATAAAATAGGAATACCTGCAAAATACAACTTGGCGTTTTGCGCTACCCCAATACCTGTATCACGATTGGTTTTGAGTTTACTGGCTTGCACGTACCACGATCGATCACCGGCTGCGCACGTATTAAAATAAACATCGTGTAATTGCTGATGATTTTCATCGGTCATATTCATGCTACTGGCAACACCTTGTAAACGTTTACCATTTCGCTCTGCGACAAATTCTGGATTTTGTGCTTGACCTGATTTTTTATCTAAATGATAAACCAGTTGTGTTCCTGTGACGGTTTCGCCATTTTCACGTGTGAGTGTAAAATTATTGCCTGCAGTCACTCTGTCGGCTGGTTGATCATAGTCAACCCAATTAGCATTCAGGGTTTCACCATTACGCTCCATAATCACCCCACCTTCGGCACGGTGATGCTGGTTAATTTGCCCTGCGCCTTTATCGGCAACAATACGTGTCACATCTTGTGGTAAAGAGGGTTCGCCACTTTTAATCGCAGCAGAAGGTGCGGCATCCTGTGGTAAAGGCAACCGACATATTGCCCCTCTTTGATTCACTTTCCAATCATCATTAGGTGTAGCATAAATACTACTAGAAAAAACCACACTTAATGCAAAAACAAGCGGTTTATACATAAATAAACGAGACAAAATAATACCCAATACAAGGTTTAAAGTTAAAATAACCCCTATTCTAACTGAAAAGCGCACAATAAACATGACACAACGAGAAACCTTATTAAAAAATTGGCTCACACACATTTATCCCAACCAATCATTTGAATTGAGTTTTGCTGCAGCAGATGCAGATTTTCGCCGTTATTTTCGCGCGCGTTTTGCTGATGGTCACAGCATTATTTGCATGGATGCGCCTCCCGAAAAAATGCGTGAAAGTGTTGCCAATTACATCAAAATACAGCAACTATTTTCCTGCCTAAATGTGCCACAAATATTGGCAAAAAATTTAGACGAGGGCTTTATTGCGTTAAATGATTTGGGTGATGTGCAATACCTCAAAGCCATGCAACATGATCCCAATCCTGCCATTCACCATGCTTTATTACTAGATGTGATCGATGAATTAATTATCTTACAACAAGCCAGTCAACCCAATATTTTACCTGATTATTCACGTGATATTTTTGTACGTGAAATGAATTTATTCCCCGAATGGTTTGTCGCAAAAGAATTAGGACGAGATCTCACCCACGAACAACGTCAATTATGGCAAAAAACCTTAGATGCCATCTTGCCCGAAATAGAGATTCAACCCAAAGTATATGTACATCGTGATTTTATTGTACGCAACTTAATGCTTACTCCTCAACGCGCGGGTGTATTGGATTTTCAAGATGCACTTTATGGCCCGATTACTTACGATTTGGTTTCACTATTACGCGATGCATTTATAGAATGGGAAGAAGAATTTGTTTTAGATTTGGTGATTCGCTATTGGGAAAAAGCACGCACCACAAATTTGCCCGTTCCAGAACAATTTGAAGTATTTTATCGCTGGTTTGAAATGATGGGTGTACAACGCCATCTTAAAGTAGCAGGCATTTTTGCACGCTTGTATTATCGTGATGGTAAAGACAAATATCGTAGTGAAATTCCACGTTTTTTAAACTATTTACGCCGTACATCGCGCCGCTATACTGTTTTAGCACCACTGTATCTGCTACTTATACAGTTAGTAGGTGATGAAACGTTGAAAACTGGTTATACATTTTAAAAGGATGATAACATGAGTGTTCCTACGGTATTACCTGCAATTTTAGATCGCCACACACCCACAATTTTAGTGCAGCTAACTGTCGGCGCATTAATTTTGGTAGATGTGTATTCACGCCAAGCATTCAAGATGCCCACCACATTGCGTGTGGGTACGATTAATGAACTCATAAAATCCTGCCCCTTTTCACACCCACGAATGATTATTTCTGATGAACAAAGCGCAACAGAAATATTTAAAATGGCATTAAATGCCTGCCCTTTTGTTACCATGGAAGAAGCCAGCATTTTTGTCATTCAACCGCAACCTTCATTTATCTCTAATATTGCTACTTGTGAATTAATTATGATGCAAAACATGATACAAAAATCTGGCTATCCTATTATAGAAACTCAATTTCTTCTAAATGAAAGTATCGCTGAGGAGGATTGGAAATTTTTAATCAACTTATCCCAAAGCTATAAGCATAAACAACCCAAAACTAACGTCAACATCTTCAAAAGAATCAAATCTTGGGCGGATAATTCTTTGTAATATTATTGCCTTACTAAATGGGTGCAGTGAAACATTCCAACCATTCTTTAGCTTTACCCGACACATGCGGTGACAATTGTGTATATACATGAGCATGGTATTCATTAAGCCAAGCCTGCTCATGTATGTTCAATAAACTTGAGTCTATCAAACGAAAGTCTATCGGACACAGTGTTACTGTTTCAAAATAAAGATATGATCCGAATTCTGTTTCTTGTGGTTGAGAGATGGCATGAGTGACGGTCAGATTTTCTATGCGAATACCCCAACGATTTGGACGATACAATCCTGGCTCATTAGACGTGAGCATACCCTCACGTAAAGCGTATTCAGGGCTATTGGGGGCGTGATAAGAAATGCGTTGTGGAGCTTCATGCACATTGAGAAAATAACCCACACCATGACCCGTGCCATGCCCATAATCGCACTGAGCCTGCCAAAGTGGTGCGCGACAAATGGCATCTATCATTGAAGAAGCAATGCCCTCAGGAAAAACCGCTGTAGCCAAAGCAATATGTGCTTTTAATACTAAGGTAAAATCACGCTTTTGTTCTTTACTAGGCGTTCCAATCGCAATAACACGTGTAATATCAGTTGTACCCATGTGATATTGTCCACCCGAATCTATCAATAATAAACCATCCCCCACAATAACCATACTACCTGTAGAGGGCGCAGTATAATGTGGCATCGCACCATTGGCATTGAACCCTGCAATCGTACCAAAACTAGGGGATACAAAATATTCGCGTTGCGCACGATGATGTAATAACATCGCATCTATGGCATATTCATCAATCACTTCACCTTGCGCTAACCGTTCTTCCAATTCAGCAAAAAAGCCACACAAAGCAATACCATCTTGTACCATCGCTGCACGAATATGGGTGAGTTCTGTTTTATCTTTTTGAGCTTTAAACGATGTACTGGGGTTTGCACCTTCTAGTATGCGCACGGAAGGTGCTAATGACTCGATCGTCGCGACCACAACTTTATTTGGATCAAACAATAATGTACCACTAATTTGAGTCATGCTCATATTTAATGCTTCATAAGGGACAATATCAATGTGAGCATTTTTTAATTCTTGCGCAATTTCAATAGAAACCTTATCAGGTGCAACAAACAATTGCGCTCGTTCTGGCCCAATCAGTAAATGCGCTAAAAAAACAGGATTATATTCGATATCACTACCACGCAAATTGGTTAGCCACGCAATATCATCTAATGACGAAATAAGATGATAATCTGCCGCCATTTCACGCATAACACAGCGCACACGTGCCAATTTCTCTTGCAAAGTGGCAGATACAAATGCCACGTTATGCATAAAAATTGCTTGATTGGGCAAAGCAGGTCGCTGTTTATTCCATACAGCAGCCACTAAATTAACTTCATACCACAACGCAATATTTTTGGTATCAAATACTTGTTCTATGTGCCGTTTTTCTGCCAATGAAAGCATATCAGATGGAATCCCCACCCGAGAATTCTTGGGCAGATATTCAACTAAATCAGCAAGATAATTTTTTCCCACCTCTTGTTTGCATAAAACAATATCGCTGCCTGCTAACTGTGCATACGCCTGCGTCCAATAACGAAAATCCGTCCACAACTGTGCGCTATCTTTTTTTACAATCAAAACCCCCGCTGAACCAGTAAAACCAGAAAAATATTCTCGTGCTTGCCAATGTGTGGGCAAATATTCCGATAAATGTGGATCAGCAGTAGGAATAATGTATGCATCTAAATGATATGCTTGCATTTCTTGGCGTAATGCATTTAAACGTTGTTGTATCATGTGTTGTTCCAATAAAAAACAGGTGATTGAGATAATATCCCAATCACCTGATGGTGTCAGTGAATTATTTTACTTCAGTGAAACTTGCATCTTCTACATCATCATCTTTTTGGTTATTACCATCAGTTGATGGTGCAGATTGTGCTTGCTCTTGTTGCGCTTGAGCATACACGATTTCACCTAGTTTTTGACTGGCCTTAGCCAATTCTTCCACTTTTGCATCCATATCTTCTTTATCATCACCTTTTGCCGCTTCTTCTGCCGCTTTTAGTGCTTCTTCCACTTTGTTTTTTTCTTCGTCTGGCAATTTATCACCATGTTCTTCCAAAGATTTTTTCACAGAATGAATCATTGCTTCGGCATGATTACGACTTTGTACCAATTCATGCAATTTTTTATCTTCTTCTGCGTTAGCTTCAGCATCTTTTACCATACGTTCAATTTCTTCTTCGCTCAAACCAGAAGAACCTTGAATGGTAATATTGGCTGCTTTACCTGTACCTTTGTCTTTAGCAGAAACGTGTAAGATACCGTTAGCATCAATGTCAAAGGTTACTTCAATTTGAGGCATACCACGTGGTGCTGGTGCGATGTCGCCCAAGTTGAATTGTCCCAAAGATTTGTTGGCAGATGCACGTTCACGTTCGCCTTGCAACACATGAATGGTTACCGCAGGTTGATTGTCTTCAGCCGTAGAGAACACTTGTGATGCTTTGGTTGGGATAGTGGTGTTTTTAGCAATCAATTTAGTCATCACACCGCCCATGGTTTCAATACCCAAAGACAATGGCGTTACGTCCAACAACAACACATCATTGCGACCACCACCCAACACTTCACCTTGAATAGCCGCACCCACAGCAACGGCTTCATCAGGGTTCACGTCTTTGCGAGGCTCTTTACCAAAGAATTCTTTCACGGCTTCTTGTACTTTTGGCATACGTGTTTGACCACCCACCAAAATCACATCATTAATATCAGAAGCAGACAAACCAGCATCTTTCAAGGCAATGCGACAAGGTTCAATAGAACGTTCAATCAAATCTTCTACTAAAGATTCAAATTTAGCGCGAGTCAATTTCAACACCAAGTGTTTTGGACCAGTCGCGTCCATTGTGATGTATGGTAAGTTGATTTCAGTCTGTTGGCTGCTAGACAATTCAATTTTGGCTTTTTCAGCAGCTTCTTTCACACGCTGCATTGCCATTGGGTCGCCTTTTAAATCAATACCTTGTTCTTTTTTGAATTCAGCAATGATGTAATCAATAATGCGTTGGTCAAAGTCTTCCCCACCCAAGAATGTATCGCCGTTAGTTGCCAACACTTCAAATTGTTTGTCGCCGTCCACATCTGCAATTTCAATGATAGAAATATCAAATGTACCGCCTCCCAAATCGTAAACCGCTACTTTACGGTCACCGCCTGCCACTTTATCCATACCAAACGCCAAAGCAGCCGCAGTCGGTTCATTGATAATACGTTTTACGTCCAAACCAGCAATACGACCTGCATCTTTAGTTGCTTGACGTTGACTATCGTTAAAATAAGCTGGAACGGTTACTACCGCTTCAGTGACTTTCTCACCTAAATATGCTTCTGCCGCCTCTTTCATTTTACGCAAAACTTCTGCAGAAATTTGTGGCGGAGACAATTCTTTACCTTGCGCTTTTACCCACGCATCACCATTAGCCGCTTTTACAATTTCAAACGGCATGGTTTCAATATCACGTTGAACTTCTTTATCCTCAAATTTGTGACCAATCAAACGTTTTGCAGCATAAATTGTGTTTTTTGCATTAGTTACTGCTTGACGTTTAGCAGGTGCACCAACCAAAGTTTCGTTATCAGTGTATGCCACAATAGAAGGTGTAGTGCGCGCACCTTCCGCATTTTCAATTACTTTAATTGCGCCGTTTTCTGAAATAGCGACACATGAGTTAGTTGTACCTAAGTCAATACCAATTACTTTTGCCATAATTTTTCTCCATATTAATTAATAAATGTTTAGGGCATCGCCCTGATGAGCAGTAAATAGGGTTGGAACGAAATCTTTTCAAGTGTTAAGCATTGCAAATTTTAAGATTTATTTAAATATCACCATAAAAACACATGTTTAGTAATGGCCAAAAAAGTAATGATTTAGCAAAAACACCCTAATAATAAGAAAAATAGTGTAAAATTAATTGACTTATTAATAAATCAGGAGAATATTTTGAACAATCAACAAAGTACGCCTGAGGATTACATTCCTTATGCAATACGTACGCAAATCACGCAAATTGACCCATTGTTAGATATATTTTGGCAAAAACATTTACATGATTTATTTGTCAACATGAACACCAAAGAGCGCAAAAATGTGTCAGAACAACTACTTGCGCCACAAAATATTTTTTGGAATGGACAAAATAAAACCTTTGAACATCGTCCCACTATAAACATTCCCTTTGGGCAATTTTGTGCCGATATTCCCGCTAAATTCAAAAAACTCAAAATTCTTGCTAATAAATTACAAATCAGTTTAGAACACCTAGAGTCTTATAACGAAGCAAATAAAATTGCTGATTATTTAGAAAATATGTTGGGCATCATTGATGAACTAGATACGCGCGATGAATTAGAACAACAAATCTGTAAACAAAAACTGCACCGCGCTTTTATTTATGCAGCAGCCAACACCATCCGTCATAAAAAAGAGTTGATCATGCCCAGCAATGCAAGACATTTGTCTAGTAATGCCGTCAAAGTCTTTATTAACGAAGTGTTTTTGAAAAACCAA
>CAKARD010000049.1 GCA_916720425.1 uncultured Kingella sp.
TTACCATAACAAGAGTATTATTAAATGAATACCCAATTTAATAATACTCTTGTTATGGTAACGATATCTATTTTTAATGCGTAAGCAAAATGTTTGGACTAGGGTGAATATAAATTGATGATTATTTATTTTGTTTATCTAATTTTCTAATTAATTGGCTGATATCTTGCTGGCTGGGTACTTGTCCCACTTTCCAGCGTATCATAGTAAGTCCTGCACTTTGTGTGGCGCGATCTTTGCGCTGATCAACTTTTTGGCGATCTTTGCGATGGTGGCTTTTATCGTCTAATTCTATAACGGCAATGGGTGTGCTGTCATGAAGACGGCAAATCACAAAGTCATAACTTAAACGACTGATAAAGTTAAACCAATAATAATTGTCTTCATTGCGTTCAGTGGTTAAAACACGTGATACTTGCACTTGAGTGAAGATCATATAATTGGGTAGGGCTTTTAGTAATGTGGCATATACTTGCAATTCGGTGTGTGTCATTAATGTACGACGAATGTAGGGTAGTGTGCTGTTTGGGTTATCAAATGGGTTATTTTTTTTGCCAGATGTTGAAGATAGGGAGGGGTGAGTTGTTTTTTTTTCTGTGATTTTTAATAATAACCATAACGCACCAACTACGATTAATGAAATGATAATAAATAGTGTGTCATTCATGTTCGGCTCACAATTATGGGCATCACGCCTTGTTTAGGCTGGGTTAAAATGGTTTGTACATGGCGTAATTGTTGTTGAATTTGCATGGTGATTTGGTTGGCTTGGTCTAAGTCCTGTTGGCTAATATGATGGGGTTGTTGTTGCAATAAATGTGCATTGAGTAGACGTTCGGCATGGATACCTGGATGCCAGTAATGTAAAACAGCAGGTTCTTGCGGATCGAATAATGTGCCAACAACGCTGCTACCTACAATAGCCATACCTAATGCGCCATCTTCACCACCTAAGCGTTGAAATAAGGTGTGTTGAGGAAAGCCACCACAAGCTAAAAAGAAGGCACGACGAAATACGGTATTGCCTGCAACCGTCATCATAAGTGTGTGCCATACGCGGTTAATATTGGGATGTTGAGCATAATGTTCAGGTAAGCCCATGGCTTGTAAACGCAAGCGTACTAAACCCAAATAATCCATTTGTTGCATGGCAATATATGCAGCATTTAACGCACCTGCTTGGTAGGCATCATCCGCATCCAAAAAGGCAATGAGTTCTGCTTGAGTTTGTATGGCTGCCCAGTTACGCGCTCGTGCCGCTCCTCCATTTTCGTTTAGCCGCTGGGCGATAATTTTGTTTGGGTAGCAGTGAGCTAAATTTTGTATTATGTGCCAGGTGTTATCTTCTGAAGCGTCATCAATCAACCATAATTGGTTGAGTGGAGATTGGATTAGACAACTGTGAACAGCACGTTCTAGTGTTTGGGCTGCGTTATAGCAAGGTATGATAATGTCTAGTTTCATATGGGGTTAGTGGGCGTGGTGCGCGACGCAACGCGCAGTTTGATTCTAAAAAATGAAACGTAAACATAAAAAGCATAAGATGGATAAAACGGCAGCAACAGGTAAGGTGATCACCCAAGCTAGGGCAATCGGTTTCATCATTTTCCAGTTGGCGTTACGATTAACCATACCAATACCCAATACCGAACCGACTAAAATATGCGTGCTGGATACAGGTAAACCCATGACTGAAGCTGCCATGACCACTAAAGCAGCAGAAAGTTCTGCAGTAAAACCTGATGAGGGATGCAATGAGGCAAGATCGCGTCCTACGGTTTGTATCACTTCTTTGCCAATAAACCATAAACCAACAATTAAAGCGACACCAAAGGTGAGTAAAGCAACGGGTTGAATAGGTGCAGAGGTGGTAACATCATTTGTGCGTATTACGTCCATGATAGTGGCAAAAGGGCCTATGGCATTGGAAATATCATTGGCACCATGACTAAAGGCAAAAGCGGAGGCAGTGAGAACTTGCATCCATGAGAATACAGCGAAAGTAGTTTTATGTAGGTCTTTACGCTTTTGGTTTTTGGCATACATAAAAGTGGCAATCCAAATGCCTGCACCCAATAGTAAAATTAAAAAGAAGCTGGTGAGCGTGTTTAAACCTAAATGTAGGTTTTTTAGTCCTTTAAAAATCAATAAAGCACCAATAGACATGCCCCCTATGCTCAAAATAGCAGGAACCCAAGTATAAAGTGCTTTGAAAGTGTCAATTTGGTCTTTGCGTTGATCAATTTCGTATAAGCCTTTATAGTAGTTGGATTCAAGCTCATTAGGGTCAAAATCATCTTCATTGTAGATTTGGGCATCACGCGACATGGCCGTAGAGACTTGAATTTTGTCTTGTTCATCTAAAGCATCAAAGCGTAAGCGATGTTGTTCTTTATAAGCTTTTTTTTCAGCTTTTACGGTTTTTAAGGCTTCAGCAACGCGTTCGTTATAATCTAGTACTTGTTTTTTTACTATAGAAAACAGGATAAAGGATACAAAACCACCCAAGGCCGGTGATAATACCCATGATATGGCAATTTTGCCTATGCCA
Source organism: uncultured Kingella sp. (assembly GCA_916720425.1). Lineage (GTDB taxonomy): Bacteria > Pseudomonadota > Gammaproteobacteria > Burkholderiales > Neisseriaceae > CAKARD01. The sequence continues at coordinate 2,552 of CAKARD010000049.1, forward strand.
TTCCATTTGATTAAAGCAAACGGACTGTTTTGCTCACTGGCAATCAAAAAACCTAACATAATAGAGCTACCAACAATACCACCAATAATGGCGTGTGTTGTGGAAACGGGTAGACCTTTTTTGGTGGCAAACAGCAACCACAATGCTGCTGCTAATAAAGCAGACATCATGATAAAGATTAAATCCAATGGGTTCATGGGCATGGCATCAAATTTCACAATACCATTGCGTATGGTTTCAGTAACAGCGCCACCCGCAATCACTGCACCGCTGACTTCAAAGACTGCAGCAATTAACAGAGCTTGTGGTACAGTCAACGTGCCTGCACCCACTGATGTACCAAATGAATTGGCAACGTCATTACCACCAATGTTAAATGCCATAAATATGCCAAACAGTGTGGCAAGCAAAAATAAGAAGACTTGGTTGTAATGGGTATAATCCAATCCCCAATAAATAAAATAGCCAACCATACCAACCAATAAAACCGCAAAAGCAACATTAACTTTGGGCATAGTTGTACTTTGTGCCTGTGGCATAAAATTTCCTTTAAAACCAAAAAATATATTGAGTGTTAACAACGCGCTAGTAATTCTTGTGTTAAAGCTAAATACGCCAATGTGCCTTTAGCTTTGGCGTCATAAGCCAAAGCGGGCAAACCATGACTGGGTGCTTCTGCCAAACGGATATTGCGAGGGATTGTAGTTTGGAAAACCTTATCACCAAAATATTGTTGTAGTTGTGCTGAAACTTCTTGAGATAGGCGATTTTGGTTATTATATAGTGTGCGTACAATGCCAATAATTTGCAATTTTGGATTGATGGCGGTGCGTATTTTTTGCACACTAGCCAATAAGTCGCTGATGCCCTCTAGAGCGTAATATTCACAAGTCATCGGGATAATAATCCCTTGTGCTGCAACTAAACCGTTGAGTGTCAAAAGAGTAAGCGTAGGGGGGCAATCTATTAATATAAAATCGTATTCATCTTCAACCAAAATAAGTGCGTTTTTCAGGCGCATTTCACGAGCAATTTCTTGTACCAATTCTATTTCTGCACCAGATAAATGGCGGTTTGCGGGTAGAACATCATACAAGCCTTTTTCGCTGTGAACACGTGCTTGATTGATCGTCGCTTCACCCAACAAAACATGATAAACACCAGATGTAATGGTGGCTTTATCTATGCCGCTACCTGTGGTTGCGTTGCCTTGGGGATCTAAATCAACCAATAATACACGTTTACCCATATGCGCCAACGAAGCAGCTAAGTTGACAGCGGTTGTGGTTTTGCCGACACCACCTTTTTGATTAGCAATCGCCAAAATCTTGGTTGCCATATTTATCCTTTTTTGGGGCGCATTAATACCATATGACGTTCAGCATCAAGACCAGGAACGCTCAGTTTATCTATTTTATAAACTTCAATATTTTTAGGAATATTTTCCAATTCTTCAAATGGATAAACGCCTTTCATTGCTGCCCAATACCCCCCTTCGTTGAGTAAATGTTTGGTCAGAGCAATAAAATCATGTAACTCAGCAAAAGCGCGACTGGTAACAACATCTGCTTTTTTATCGTATAAAGTTTCCACACGATTGCTGGTAACGGTGACATTTTTTAAGCCCAACTCAATGGTAACTTGTTGCAAGAAAGATGTTTTTTTAGTATTGGAATCTAATAAGGTGATCTGTAAATCAGGGCGACAAATAGCAGTAGGAATACCAGGCATTCCCCCACCTGAACCAACATCGATCATATTTTGAACTTGGGTAATGTAAGGTAATAAGGTTAGGCTATCTAAAATATGATGGCTAATGATTTGTTGCTCATCACGCAAAGCAGTCAAATTATAGGTATTGTTCCATTTTTTGAGCAAAGACACGTATTCTAACAACAATAATTGTTGCGCAGTGGTCAAATCCAAGCTCATAGCAATCAAACCACTTTTTAATTGTTCTTTTGAATCCATAATACACACTATTGTAAAATGACGTAAAATAGCATTATAAACGTTTTTTGTAACACGACAATAATCAAGGCGGTCTATTGCCGCCTTGATTAGACTTATTGTGCTGCTGAAGCGGAAGATGCACCTAAGATGCCGTCTTGCTGCGCAAAATATTTGGCTTCAATTTTAGCGTATTCGCCATTTTCACGAATCTTTCTTAAACCTTCGTTAAGTAAATTTAAGGTTTCAGTATCACCTTTTTTAACCGCAATGCCATAATTTTCTGTTTCAAAATCTGGCAATTTTACAATCTTAAAGCCTTTGTTGGGATTGTTTTTTACGTGATTGGCGATAACGGCACTGTCGCTAATGGCCACATCCACACCACCATGTTCTACTTCTTTAATCAGCAAAGGGACATTTTCAAAACGTGCGATGTTCTCACTGGTTGAACCAAACAATTTTTGTGCAGCAAAATCACCCGTTTGTCCTGTCACCACGCCTACTTTTGACATTTTTTTTAAGTCATTGAGATCTTTGACTTCTTTATTGGCAGGAACAAGTACAACTTGAGTGATTTGATAGTAAGGTTCAGTAAAATCCATGGTTTGTTTGCGATCATCAGTAATCGTTACAGCAGAAATGATCACATCAATATCACCATTGGACAGAGCAGGGAAGAGGCTATCCCAAGGTTGATTACGAAATTCAACTTTAAAATTATTGGCGTTTGCCATAGCATTGAGTATATCAACATCAAAACCTTGGATTTTTTGTTGATCGTCCAGTGATTCAAATGGGGCAAATTCTGGGTTTGCACCGACGCGCAATACTTTACTATTACTGGTGGTTTCACCCTGATTTGTGTTGGAAACGGATCTATTGGAACCATCTCCACATGCTGTTAAACCTAATATGGCGCAAGATACGGCCATTGCCAACCACTTTTTCATTGCGTGTCCTTATTTGCTAAAAAATATCAAAGTATCATTTTAACATTGCTAAATGATGACGTGTAAATTTATCCTCACTGTTAGTGATATTGTGAACGAATTTAATCAATCCAATTGTGTGGTATCGTTAATTCATCAATATCCGCCTCTTCAAAACCATAAGTTTGGACAATAAACATCATTTCGGTAGCCAAGTTATCGTGTATCAATGATTATCATACATTTTGTGTCAGAAATCATACGATTGAATGTTTGGATTTTGAATATTCATGATGTTTTCCTTTAAATAAAACAGCAGTCTAAACATAGGGATTCAGACTGCTTGAGTTTGGATTAAGCTACAAAAGATTGTTGGATTTCATCTTGCAATAATGAAATAAATGCATCCAAATTCATGCATCCCAGATCTTCTGCTTTACGGCGAACAGCAACTTGATGATTTTCTTTTTCCTTGTCACCCACTACAATTTGGTAAGGGTAGCGTTGTTGGCTATTGTCACGGATTTTGTAACCAATTTTTTCGTTTCGAACGTCCAGTTGAACACGGAAACCTGCATTTTTTAATTTAGTAACCACTTCTTGAGCATAATCCGCCTGCCCTTCAGAAATATTCATCACCACCATTTGCACAGGCGCGAGCCATAATGGGAAAGAGCCCGCGTGTTCTTCAATCAAAATGCCGATAAAGCGTTCCAACGAACCCAAAATCGCACGGTGCAACATTACTGGACGAGCTTTGTTGTTGTCTTCGGTAACGTATTCCGCGTCCAAACGTTCAGGCAGCACAAAATCTAATTGAATGGTGCCACATTGCCAAGAGCGCCCCAATGCATCTTTGATATGATATTCCACTTTAGGACCATAAAATGCACCTTCCCCTAGCAACTCTTCCCATTCTACGCCGCAAGCGGTTAAAGCCTCACGCAAACCTTGTTCGGCTTTATCCCAAATTTCATCGCTGCCTGCACGTTTTTCGGGGCGCAATGATAATTTAATGCTCACGTTTTCAAAACCAAACTGTTTGTAAATCTTCATAACTAACAGATTGAATGCTTTGGTTTCTTCAGCGATTTGGTCTTCAGTACAGAAAATATGCGCGTCATCTTGCACAAAACCACGCACACGCATCAAACCATGCAGCGCACCGCTTGGCTCATTGCGGTGGCACGAACCAAATTCCGCCAAACGCATCGGCAAATCACGGTACGAACGCAAGCTGTGATTGAAAATTTGTACATGACCTGGGCAATTCATCGGTTTAACGGCATAGTCGCGTTTTTCTGATGAGGTTAAAAACATATTATCTTTATAATTATCCCAATGTCCTGATTTTTCCCAAAAAGTTTTGTCCATAATTTGGGGTGTCTTAACTTCTTGGTAACCTGCGGCAGTTAATTCACGGCGCATATATTGTTCAATGATTTGCCACAATGCCCAGCCGCGTGGATGCCAAAATACCATACCAGGAGCTTCGTCTTGCAAATGGAATAAATCCAATTGTTTACCCAATTTGCGATGGTCGCGTTTTTCGGCTTCTTCAATGCGGGTGATATAGGCTTTTAATTCGTCTTTGCTGGCCCAAGCCGTGCCATAAATACGTTGTAATTGTTCATTATTACTATCGCCGCGCCAGTATGCGCCCGATAATTTAGTTAATTTAAAATTTTTGAGAAAACGCGTATTGGGAACATGTGGACCACGACACATGTCCACGTATTCTTGATGGAAATACATGCCCATTGCGGTGATGTCATTGTTCATGTCATCAATCAGACGTAATTTGTATTCTTCGCCACGATTTTTGAAAATTTCAATCACTTCTGCGCGAGGCAGCATTTTTTTAATCACGTCATAATCTTGATTAATTAGCTGCTTCATGCGTTCTTCAATCGCTGCAATATCTTCTGGTGTAAACGGTTTTTCAGTCGCAATATCATAATAAAAACCGTCTTCAATCACTGGGCCAATAACCATTTTGGCATTGGGATAAAGTTGTTTAACTGCGTGTCCAACCAAGTGTGCACATGAATGGCGAATAATTTCCACACCTTCAGGATCTTTTGGTGTGATAATTTGTACGGTAGCATTTTGAGTAATTGGGTCGCATGCGTCTACCAATTTGCCATTGACTTTTCCTGCTACTGTTGCCTTAGCTAAACCCGCGCCGATAGATTGGGCGATCTGCATCACAGTAACTGGGCTTTCATATTGACGTATAGAACCATCGGGCAGTGTAATATCAATCATGATGGTGTGTCCTTTTCGGTATTAAAATTTCAAAAAACGTAATTATAAATCAAACACAAGATACAAGAAAACCATATATCAAATGTTATAATTTAGAATATTTTTTATTTAATTAAATAGGAATAAATATTTATGTTGGAATTTACCTTACATAAAACTGATGGTTATGCACGGCGCGGTACACTTCAACTTAATCATGGTACAGTGCAAACACCTGTTTTTATGCCGGTTGGAACATATGGTTCAGTTAAAGCCATGACCCCAAAATGATTTGCATACTATTAAAGCCCAAATCATTTTGGGGAATACTTATCATCTATGGCTACGTCCTGGCTTAGAGGTGATTGAACAATTTGGAGGATTGCATCAGTTTATTGGTTGGGATAAACCGATTTTGACCGATTCAGGTGGATTTCAGGTATTTTCACTGTCGGATATGCGCAAATTAACCGAAGAAGGGTGTACGTTTAAAAATCCAATTAATGGTGATAAATTATTTTTATCGCCTGAAATTTCTATGAAGATTCAAACAGTCTTAAATTCAGATATTGTCATGCAATTAGATGAATGCACTCAAGGTAATGCTTCACATGACGAAGCTCAAAGATCCTTACAAATGTCTTTGCGTTGGGCAGAGCGGAGCAAAAAAGCGTTTGAAGATTTGCGTAATCCCAATGCGTTATTTGGCATTATTCAAGGTGCAATGTACGAAGATTTACGTGAAGAATCCTTGCGTGGTTTAGAAGAGATTGATTTTAAAGGTATTGCCATTGGTGGATTGTCAGTTGGTGAACCTAAACCCGAAATGTATCGCATGTTACGTGCCCTTGCCCCGATGTTGCCTACACAAAAACCACATTATTTGATGGGTGTTGGTACGCCAGAAGATTTGGTTTATGGTGTGGCGCATGGTGTGGATATGTTTGACTGCGTTATGCCCACTCGTAATGCTCGAAATGGTTGGTTATTCACTCGTTTTGGTGACATAAAAATCAAAAATGCCAAACATCGCTATGATACACGTTCTTTAGATGAAAGCTGCTCATGCTATACCTGTCAGCATTTTAGTCGTGCTTATTTGTATCATTTGCATAAAGTAGGTGAAATTTTAGGCGCGCAATTAAATACTATTCATAATTTACATTTTTATCAGGTGATAATGGAAGAAATGCGCGAAGCAATTGAACAAGGTAAATTTACTGCTTGGCAAGCACAATTTTATGAAAATCGTGCAGTTGGTACGGATTAATGTATTTTTAGGTAAATTTTAGTTCTGTTTATATCAAGAAATATGTGAATTTAGTTAACCCAAGTTATCTATATTCAGTATAATAGGATAGCCATAAGACAAACAAATAGGAATAATTCCTATTTTTAAACAATTACTAACCCAGAGAGTATCAATCATGAACAAACTCAAACAAATTTTGATTTGGGGCATTGTGGTTTTGGTGGGTGTTGCCTCCTTTGCTACTTTAGCGTTGAGTCGTGGTGAACACGTTAGTGCAGTTTGGATGGTCAGTGCTGCAATTTCAGTGTATGCCGTAGCTTATCGATATTATAGTCTTTACATTGCCAACCGTGTGATGCAGCTTGATCCTAACCGTCTGACTCCG
>CAKARD010000050.1 GCA_916720425.1 uncultured Kingella sp.
GCTGGAAGAAGGTGTTCATAAGAAATCCCCTAAATGTCTTGGTGGAAATTTAGGGAATTTTGGGGAATTTTGTAAAGGTCTCAGTTTAATGACAAAAATCGCGCAAAATTATCTGAAATTTGATAATTTTTGCGCGAAATTTTGCGTTTTGGTTTTGTGGTGTGATGTGGTCTTGTGTGTTGATTTGTTTGCGATTTAGCGTGGCGCAAATCCAATTCCACCCATGACAAAACTATCACTACCCCATACTATTGTTGCTGCTAGTGTTGTGAGGATACATGAATTTTATTGATTTTTGAGCGGTTGTGGCGATGCTTAAAGCTAAAGGTATGAGTAATGAATTAATCAAGGTGCATCAAGATAAAACACAAAAATCTGGTGTGAAAGATTATTTTAAAGAAGATAAGGGATCAAACCAGCCTTTTTGAACAAATGATGCTGTACCAGTGGCCGTAACCAAAACATGATCAAGCAGAATAATATCTAATAGTTGTAATGCGGTATGTAGTCTCTGGGTGAGTATGATATCTTCAGAAGAAGGCATAAGGTGGCCTGATGGGTGGTTATGAGCAAAAACAACTGCACTGGCGTGATGGTGTAATGCCCATTTGGCAACTTCTCTTGGATAAACTGTGCTTTGTGTTAATGTTCCACGCGATAACTCTTCGCAAGCGAGCAGTTGATTTTGTGCGTTAAGAAACAATGCCATGCATACTTCTACCTTTTCATGACCAATACGCAGGCGTAAATAATCCCCAGCGGCTTGAGGTGTGTCTAATAATGGTAGTTGGCGCAATTCTTCGTGCAATACGCGCCGCCCAATTTCTAACACTGTGGCGAACTGTGCATAGGCCGCCAATCCCATACCTTTATGCTGATTAAGTGCTTGAGGTGTTGCTGTCATCACCCCGCGCAAACCATGATGCGCACTCAATAGTTGTCGTGCCAAATCTACTGCACTTTTTCCTTGTGTTCCCACGCGCAACAGTATGGCTAATAATTCTGCATCACTTAATGCACTTACGCCATGTTCTAATAGTTTTTCACGCGGTCGTTCTGTAACATGCCAATCTTTGATACTCATGCTATGCCTGCTAATTTGTGTGTTTGCAAGCTCAACTGCCAATGGGTTGAACCTTGTGCATTAAGTTTGCCCAATAAGGTTATGGTATGTAAAATATTCATGATTCCATTTTGTTCGCAAGCAGAAAGGTAATAATGATCAGCGTGGATTTTTTTAGCGATAGTTTGACAAAAAATTAACGTTGTTTCTGGATCGTCCACGAAAATACGTACTTCATTGGCACGTTTAATGCAGTGTTTCTCATAGGCATTGGCATAAAGTTGCTTAGGGCTGGTGGCAATATAATCTATTTGTGCTGGAACGGGCTTTAGTCCATTGGTTTCTATTGCGATAAAATAACCCAACGATTTTAGATGGTGCAGTAAAATTTCCAAATTGGGTTGTATGGTAGGTTCACCGCCAGTAATAATGATATTGGGTGCAGTATAATTTTTGATGTGTGCTAAAATGGCATCCAATGTCATCATACCAAATTGGTTATAGTTGGTATCACACCAATGGCAAGCTAAATTACATTTGCCAAAACGGATAAAAATACTGGGCATTCCTGTATTGTAGCCTTCACCTTGCAAGGTCTCAAAGATCTCGACAATACGATATTGTGGCTGATTCATGCGCTGTACTCGCAATAAGAAGAAGGTGTTTCCCATAAACGCACCAAGCTAACGGGTAATTTTGCGCTATCGCGTAAAATTATAAAAATATGGCGCGTCATTTCTTCAGCCGTTGTGCAACAGGGAATACCATAGGTTTTAACTGTAATTGGTTCAACAATGCTGCAACTTGGCTTTCTCGCTCGCTGGTTGTATCATAAATAAAAGCATGATCCATTTTGTCTAAAATATGATTTTTTACTACGGTTTTTAAATCAGTAAAGTCCATTACCATCCTTTTTTTGTGCCCGATTCGTACAACTCTCCCATGATTTCTACTTGTAAAATATAGGTGTGTCCGTGTAAATTTTGGCATTTTTCATCATGCCCATCTAGCATATGTGCCATATCAAAAGTAAATTGTTTTGCGGTTTTAAACATTTGTTCCCCAAATTATATTAAAAGCCATTTTCTAAGATAATTTGCCCTGGTACTTTGTTACGGTGTAAGGTAAAACCTTGTGATAGCAGTGTTCGGAAAGTATCTTCTACCATTTTGGGGTTGCCGCAAATCATAAAGCGACTGTTTACTGTATCAAATGTTAAATCTAATGCCTGTACCAAAGAGCCATTTTTAATGGCTTCAGGTAAGCGATAATGTAGTGTATGTATATCGGTTTCACGTGTGGTAATGGGTGTAAAGCGTAATTGATGGTGATATTCACCCACTAAGGGATGTTCTGATAGCTGTTGAATATAATTATTAAAAATTAAATCATGATGATAAGAAACACTGTGTGCCAACGCCAATGTGTCAAAACGTTGCCAAATTTCGGCTTGGTGTAAAATAGATAAAAATGGTGCAATACCCGATCCTGTTGCCAGCATAATCAAATCGCGTCCATCTGGAAAACGTTGTGGCATAAAAAAGCCTTGTGCGGTTTTATCCAATAAAATTGTGTCGCCTTCTTTAATGTGTTCAAAATAGGCAGACATGGCTCCACCTTCAATTAGAATCACAAAAAATTCTAAGACATCATCGTATTCAGCAGAGGTAATAGAATAGGCTCGCCAAATATAACCTGCGCCTTCTGTAAAACCTAGTCGTGCAAATTGCCCTGCCGCAAAACGAAAGTTATTGGGGCGACTGATGGCAAAGGTAAGGTGTTTGGGGCTGGGGCGTTTTACCCATAAGATTTTTTCTTCGGTAAATTTATTTTCGCTGACCATGATGTTTTCCTTGTGTGTAGGGAAATAATTCTATTTTCTAATATTTTACTCTATTTTTTTAACCTTGGTTTGGTGATGAAAGTTAACGGTATCAGCTGGGTTAAACACTCAAACGATACCGTTTTTTTTGAAAAATAGTGGCGACTACTTTAACTTTTGTATACTAAATATTTGATTTAATTATTATAATTTGATAAAAATAAGCGGTATGCAGCATTGTCTGTGTGCTCTTCAAAAGCATAACCTAAGCCATCTAAAAAGCATGCAAAGGCTTTATCATCGCTCGGGGGAACATCAATGCCTACCAATACACGACCATAATCTGCACCATGATTGCGATAATGAAATAGTGTAATATTCCAATCGGCTTGCATGGCATTAAGAAAGTTGGCTAACGCTTGAGGGCGTTCGGGAAATTCAAAGCCAATTAATCGTTCATGTGCAACCTTTTGGCTGCGCCCACCTACCATATAGCGTAAATGCACTTTGGCAATTTCATCGTTACTTAAATCCATATATGGTAATTGTGCTGCCGCAAAATCTGCTCCAATTTGAGCTATATCTTTTGCTCCTGATGTTTGAATGCCCACAAAAATTTGTGCCACATGCTCATCACCATAGCGATAATTAAATTCGGTGATGTTTCGGTTGCGTAATACATTGATAAAGCTTCTAAAACTTCCTGCTTGTTCTGGGATAGACACGGCAAAAATGGCTTCGTTACCTTCGCCTAATTCGCTGCGTTCAGATACATGGCGCAAACGGTGAAAATTCATATTTGCACCTGAAGTAACGGCAATTAAGGTTTCATCAGCAATATGATTGCGTGTAACATAAGCTTTTAAGCCAGCTAAGGCTAATGCACCTGAAGGCTCACAAATGCTACGTGTGTCATCAAAAATGTCTTTGAGTGCGCCGCAAATGGCATCAGTATCTACGGTGATGATTTCATCTAATAAATCACGGCATAAACGGAAGGTTTCTTCTCCTACGCATTTTACCGCTGTGCCATCAGCAAATAATCCGACATCTTTGAGTACGACACGCTGTCCTAATGCAATGGATAATTTCATGGCACAACTGTCATTGGTTTGTACGCCAATAACTTTTATATTAGGGCAGACTTGTTTGATAAATGCGGCAACACCCGCTGCCAATCCACCACCACCTATAGCAACAAAAACAGCATGGATAGGCTTGGGGTGTTGGCGCAAAATTTCCATACCAATGGTACCTTGCCCAGCAATCACATCAGGATCGTCAAAAGGAGGAATATAAGTTAAACCACTTTCCTGTACTAGTTGCATGGCATGTTCATAGGCATCTGAATAAGATGTGCCTTTTAAAATAACTTGACCGCCTCGCGCTTTGACTGCGTCAATTTTGATTTGTGGCGTGGTTTCAGGCATAACAATGGTTGCAACACAACCGAGTTTTTGGGCTGAGAGCGCCACGCCTTGGGCATGGTTACCTGCACTGGCGGTGATGACTCCTTTTTGCAATATTTCTGTAGGCAATTTTGCCATTTTGTTATAGGCACCACGAATTTTAAATGAAAAAACGGGTTGCAAATCTTCACGTTTCAAATAAATATGATTGTTTAGACGATGAGACAAATTGGGTGCAAAATCTAAAGGCGTTTCAATCGCAACATCATAAACACAAGCAGTTAGAATGCGGGTGAGATAATCGTAATATTGCGGATAGGGGTGTGTATTCATGGTCTTTTTTGATATAGTAAAAGGCATAACCTTACCGCGCCAAGATAGGAAATGCAAGGTCTTTAAATTCAAGATGAACGTTATCAATTAGGTATCACGTTGGTTTGTCTATTCCACTTAAAACTGCCATAATTCTTCTTTGTCTTAAATCTATATAAAGGGAATATCATGGCAACGCAAACAGCAAACGCAATACGTTTTTTATCTATGGATATGGTACAACAAGCCAATTCTGGACACCCTGGTGCACCTATGGGCATGGCGGATATGGCAGATGTTTTGTGGCGCGAGTTTTTGCAACATAACCCAGCCAATCCCCATTTTTTTAACCGAGATCGCTTTGTATTATCTAATGGACACGCTTCGGCTTTGTTGTATAGTGTGTTGCATTTGAGTGGTTATGATTTATCACTTGATGATTTGCGTCAGTTTCGTCAATGGCACAGCAAAACGCCAGGACACCCAGAATATGGTTATACCGCAGGCGTAGAAACCACTACTGGGCCATTGGGGCAAGGCATTGCCAATGCGGTGGGCATGGCATTAGCAGAAAAAATTTTGGCAGATGAATTTAACCAAGAAGATTTAGATATTGTGAATCATCATACCTATGCTTTTGTGGGTGATGGCTGTTTGATGGAGGGAATATCGCATGAAGCGGCCTCTTTAGCAGGCACATTGGGCTTAGGAAAATTGATTGTATTATATGATGATAATAACATTTCCATTGATGGCAAAGTAACAGGGTGGTTTACCGAAAATATTCCCGAACGTTTTCAGAGTTATGGTTGGCACGTGATTGCTAAAGTAGATGGGCATGATCCTGAAGCCATACGTCAAGCCATTATTAGTGCGCAAAACGAACACAACAAACCCAGCTTAATTTGTTGTAAAACCCTAATTGGTAAAGGTGCCGCTAATAAAGAGGGCAGTCACAAAGTACATGGTTCGCCTTTGGGCTTAGAAGAAATTGCGGCCACACGGATACATTTGGGTTGGAATAGTGAACCATTTCATATTCCACAAGAAGTATATGATGCGTGGAATGCGCGTGCCAAAGGGCAAGCCTTAGAAAATGAATGGAATGAATTATTTGCTCAATATCAAGCAAAATTTCCTGAAAAAGCAGCTGAGTTTACGCGCCGTATGACAGGCAAATTGCCTGAAAATTTTGATGCTTATATCCAAAGTGCATTACAAGAAATTTGTCACAAAGCCGAAAAAATGGCGACACGTCAAGCTAGCCAAAATAGCATTCAGATTTTGGCACAGGTGTTACCTGAATTAGTGGGTGGCTCTGCTGATTTAACCCCATCTAATTTGACTGATTGGCAAGGCAGCGTTTCGGTGAGCAAACAGCATGGTGGTAATTATATTCATTATGGTGTGCGTGAATTTGGTATGGCTGCCATTATCAATGGTTTAGCGTTACATGGTGGCATTCGTCCGTTTGGTGCAACTTTTTTAATGTTTAGTGAATACGCACGAAATGCTTTGCGTATGGCGGCATTGATGAAAATTAACTCTATTTTTGTATTTACACATGACAGTATTGGATTAGGAGAAGATGGCCCAACGCATCAACCTGTAGAACAAATCGCCACTTTGCGTCTGATTCCCAATATGAATGTATGGCGTCCTTGTGATACGGCAGAGAGTTTGGTTGCGTGGGCAGAGGCAATTAAAGCGCGTCATCAACCTTCTTGCCTCATTTTTAGCCGTCAAAGTTTACCGTTTATATCACGCAATACTGAACAATTGGCAAACATTGCACGCGGTGGCTATCTATTAAGTGAAAAAGTCAATGCTCAAGCCCTTATCATTGCAACAGGTTCGGAAGTGGAGCTGGCATTAAACGCACAAAATGAGTTAGCTAAACAAAATATCGCTGTTAATGTGGTTTCTATGCCCAATAGCCATGCCTTTGATCAACAAGATGACAACTATCGCGCTCAAGTATTGCCTGAACATTTACCACGCATTGCGATAGAAGCGGGCGTAACTGATGGTTGGTATAAATATGTTGGTACAAAAGGTAAAGTGATAGGCTTAGATCATTTTGGCGAATCTGCTCCAGCGGGTGTTTTATTTAAAGAATTTGGCTTTACAGTAGAACATGTCGTTGCCACCGTCAAAGCCATATTATAATTGTAAAAAACGCTCGTTGTTTTGTTGAACAATGGGCGTTTTTTGTTACAATATTCATTACTTGGAGAATATAGTTATATGATAAATACTTGGCAACAGGCAATAGGATCAGAAAAACAACAAGCTTATTTTCAGCAAATTTTAAATACAGTGCAACAAGAACGTGAGCAAGGTATTGTCATTTATCCGCCTAATGCTGATGTGTTTAACGCATTTAAAGTCACAGAATTTGATCAAATCAAAGTGGTGATTTTGGGACAAGATCCATATCACAATATTAATCAGGCGCACGGTTTGGCGTTTTCAGTGCAACAAGGTGTCAGTATTCCTCCTTCGTTATGCAATATTTATAAAGAATTACAACAAGATATTAAGGGTTTTTTGATGCCACGGCATGGTTGTTTAACGTCATGGGCAAAGCAGGGCGTGTTATTACTTAATACCGTTTTAACTGTTCGTGCTCATTGCGCGCATTCTCATGCCAATATCGGTTGGGAGAGGTTTACTGATCGTGTGATTAGTCAAATTAATGCGCATCGTGAACATGTGGTGTTTTTATTATGGGGCAATCACGCACAGAAAAAAGGGACAAATATTGATCGTATGCGTCATTTGGTTTTAACCGCGCCACACCCTTCACCCTTATCGGCACATCGAGGTTTTTTCGGTTGCCGACATTTTTCACGTACTAATGAATATCTACAACAACATCATATTACGCCCATTGATTGGCAAATCCCATGAGTATAATAATAGGAGCAAAATTATGACCGAAACCACTCGTTTTAATCCCCCCCCTTTTGCAAATCACAGCCCCCAATCATGGTATCAGGCAGCATCGCAACAACCTGCTTTTATCCGTGATCCCGCTCAAGCACGCGCTATTGCTGAGTTGGACAAACTATGGAATGAGCTGATGATGTTTAAACGCAAACGTAATCGTTTTTTGGGGCGCAGCTTACGCTCACCAGAAGTGCCGCGTGGTTTGTATTTTTATGGCGGGGTTGGGCGTGGTAAAAGTTTTTTGATGGATGTGTTTTTTGGTTGCTTGCCCTATCGCCGAAAACGCCGTGTGCATTTTCATGCGTTTATGGCAGAAATCCATCAACGTATGCGTGATAAACGCAGTGAAGCCAATCCACTCAAATCTGTAGCACAAGATATTGCTGCTGAAACGCGCGTTTTGTGTTTTGATGAATTTCATGTGAGCGATATTGCTGATGCCATGATTTTGGGACGATTATTGGAGAATTTGTTTGCCCAAGGTGTCGTTCTGGTGGCAACGTCCAATTACGCTCCGTCTGAACTGTATCCACAAGGACAAAATCGCAGCAGTTTTTTGCCTACTATTGCGCTGATAGAACAAAACCTTACCGTATTGAATGTAGATAATGGCGAAGATTATCGTATGCGCACTTTAAAACCTGCCGATGTCTTTTTTGTGCCTGATAATGCCGAAAACGAAGCCAGGTTGGCGCAATTATTTACCCAATTATCCAATGGAAAAAATATCGCTGCTGAAAAAATCATCATCAACGAGCGTGAGTTGATATGCAAAGCACGGGATCATCACGTCATTTGGTTTGATTTTCGTGTTTTGTGTTTTGGAACGCGTTCCCAGTCAGATTATTTGTGGTTGGCACAAAACTATACGCATGTATTGATTTCTGGGGTAGAAAAAATGTCGCCCACCGAAAAAAATGAAGCGCGTCGCTTAACCTTATTGGCAGATGTGTTTTATGATTATCGCGTGAAATTATGTTTGACTGCGCAAGTTCCAATGGAAGAGTTGTATACCGAAGGTGATTTTGCACATGAATTTGTACGTACAGTGAGTCGCTTAGTAGAAATGCAATCGGCAGATTATTTGGCGCAAACACATTTGACTTTGAAGGATTAATGCATGAATAACGAACGCATATATCGTTATACTGTTGCTATAGTGGCTTTATTAGCGTTTGGTGGTATGGCATATAAAGGCTATAATTTTATTCAAGCGTTGCAAGAGGGTGTCTCTGATATACGCAGCAATGTTATCTCTGCTTCTACTCCTATTGGCGTGCCTGATTTTAGTGTGGCAACATCATCGTTTTCCATATCCGAGCCTAATATAGGGAATGCCGATGCTGCCAGCACGGGTGAAGACATCTTAATTCAACAGGGTGATTTTGCCTATATTGGTGGCAAACCCTTTGTTCATGTACAATTAGTCAATGAGGGGAAATTTATTGCGTCATCAGTAGTCTTGTCATTGGTATTGCAACTAGATGATCAAAACTCATCTGATATGGCGACTTTGGTGAATGCGCCCTTAGAAAATGGTTTAGCCGTTGGTGAAAAATACACATTAAATTTGCCTATAAATGATGAAAAATGGCAAAGCCCAAAAATTGCTCAAGCCCAAAGTCGTAAAGTTTTGGCGCAAGTGGTGAGCGTGGGGGATATGAATGGTATGGGTGTGGATTATCCACAAATTAGTGCGCCTGTTCGT